>NZ_RIBZ01000856.1:0-23238 GCF_003721215.1 Streptomyces botrytidirepellens | reverse complement strand
CCCCGTCAGGGGGTGCGCGGCCGGGCCGTCGTCGCGCGCTGTCGCTGGGCTCTGCTCAGATCTCGCCGCGGAGCTTGGCGAGCGCCTCGGCGAGGATCGCCTCGCCGTCGGCGTCGCTGCGCCGCTCCCGCACATAGGCGAGGTGCGTCTTGTAGGGCTCGGTGCGGGGCGGGTCCGGCGGGTTGTCCCGGTCCTTGCCGGCCGGGAAGCCACAGCGGGGGCAGTCCCACGTGTCCGGGATCTGCGCGTCGCTGGCAAAGCTCGGCACGGTCTCGTGCCCGTTCGAGCACCAGAAGGAGATGCGCAGGCGCGGCGCCGATTCGCCTCGCTCGGCTTCTCCCATCGGCCCCGCTCCGACCCGACTTCCACGGATCGCGTTGCCACTTGCCACGGTCGTAACTCCCTGCGTGATGGTGCCGCGAAGCATCGAATGGCGGCCCCGCTGCCCGGCGCCCCAGACTACGAAAGGCCCAACGCGCGTCCATCGAGAGGAGTTACACCCGCCCTTGAGGACGCCACCCCATGATAGGCCGCGAATCCGCCGCACTGACGACGGTACGTCAGTTATCGGGCCGGAATCGGGCCCCGACCGCGCTTCGGTCGAACGTCAGTCGAGCTTCATCAACAGGCCGAGCACGACGATGACGACGAACCACAGCAACCCGACCACGATGGTGATGCGGTCCAGGTTGCGCTCAGCGACCGAAGAGCCACCGACGGAGGACTGCATTCCGCCACCGAACATGTCGGACAGACCCCCGCCCTTCCCCTTGTGCATGAGCACCAGCATCATCATCAAAAGGCTCAAGATGATGAGGGCGATCGAAAACCCCATGATCACGGCTGGACCAACTCTCTCGGGCTCGTTACGGACGGTTTCTTACGGGAGACGGGGGCCGGGGAGGCGCGAAATGCGCCACCACGACCCCCGACAGAGTACGACGAGGCCCGGCTCAGGGCCTACTCACTGGTCGCGGAATCGAACGATCTTGACGAATTCGTCCGCGTCCAGCGCGGCGCCGCCGATCAGGGCGCCGTCGACATCCGGCTGCGCCATGATCGCCGCCACGTTCCCGGACTTCACCGAGCCGCCGTACTGGATCCGGACCTTGTCGGCCAGCTCCTGGCTGTACAGCTCGGCCAGCCGGCCGCGGATGGCCCCGCAGACCTCCTGGGCGTCCTCGGGGGTGGCGACCTCGCCGGTGCCGATCGCCCAGACCGGCTCGTACGCGATCACGATCGTCTCGGCCTGCTCGGCCGGGACGTCCTCGAGGGCGCCGTCCAGCTGCGCGAGGGTGTACGGCACCTGCTGGCCCGCCTTGCGGATGTCCAGGCCCTCGCCCACGCACAGGATGGGGGTGAGGTCGTTCCGGAAGGCCGCCTTGACCTTGCCGTTGCAGATCTCGTCGGTCTCCGCGTGGTACTGGCGGCGCTCCGAGTGGCCGATGGCCACGTAGGTGCACTTCAGCTTGGAGAGCATCGGACCGGAGATCTCGCCGGTGTACGCGCCGGAGTCGTGCGCGGAGATGTCCTGGGCGCCGTACTTGATCTTCAGCTTGTCGCCGTCGACCAGGGTCTGCACCGACCGCAGATCGGTGAAGGGCGGCAGAACCGCGACCTCGACGGCCTCGTAGTCCTTTTCGGCCAGCGCGAAGGCGAGCTTCTGGACGTGGGCGATGGCCTCGAGGTGGTTGAGGTTCATCTTCCAGTTGCCCGCCATCAGCGGGGTGCGGTCACTCACGGTGTTCAGTCCTCCAGTGCGGCGAGGCCGGGGAGCGTCTTGCCCTCGAGGTATTCGAGGCTCGCTCCGCCGCCGGTCGAGATATGGCCGAAAGCGGATTCGTCGAAGCCCAGGATCCGGACGGCCGCGGCGGAGTCACCGCCGCCCACCACGGTGAAGGCGGGGCTGTCGAGGAGCGCCTGGGCCACGGCCTTGGTGCCGTCGGCGTAGTCGGGGTGCTCGAAGACGCCCATCGGGCCGTTCCAGAAGACGGTGGCCGTGTCGGCGAGCTTCGAGGCGTACAGCTTGCGGGTGTCCGGACCGATGTCCAGCCCCTCCAGGTCCGCCGGGATGGCATCCGCGGGGACGACCTGCGGATGCGCCGGGGCCTTGGTCTTCAAGTCCGGGAACCCGTCCGCCGCGAGGACGTCGACGGGCAGCACGAACTCCACGCCGCGCTCCTGCGCCCGCCGCAGGTAGTCCTGGACGGCCGGGACCTGGTCCTCCTGGAGCAGCGACTTGCCGACCTCGTGGCCCTGGGCCTTGAGGAAGGTGTACGCCATGCCGCCGCCGATCAGGATGCGGTCGGCCTTCTCCAGCAGGTGGTCGATGACGCCGAGCTTGTCGGAGACCTTGGCGCCGCCGAGGACCACCGCGTACGGCCGCTGGACGTCCTCGGTGAGCTTCTTCAGGACGCTGACCTCGGTGGCGATGAGCCCGCCCGCGGCGTGCGGCAGCCGCGCCGGGAGGTCGTACACGGAGGCGTGCTTGCGGTGCACCGCGCCGAAGCCGTCGCCCACGTAGAGGTCGGCGAGGGCGGCGAGCCGGTCCGCGAAGGCCCCGCGCTCGGCGTCGTCCTTGGCCGTCTCACCGGCGTTGAAGCGCAGGTTCTCCAGCAGCGCGACCTGGCCCGCGGCGAGCCCCGCGACGGTGGCCCGGGCGCTGTCGTCCACGGTGTCGGTCGCGAACGCGACCTGCTTGCCGAGGAGTTCGCCGAGCCGCTCGGCGACCGGGGCGAGCGAGAACTGCGGGTCGGGCGCGCCCTTGGGGCGGCCGAGGTGCGAGGCGACGACCACCTTGGCGCCCGCGTCCAGGAGCGCGGAGATGGTCGGCACGGCGGCGCGGATCCGGCCGTCGTCGGTGATCGTCCCGCCGTCGAGCGGGACGTTGAGGTCGGCGCGGACGAAGACCCGCTTCCCGTCGACCTGGAGATCGTCAATCGTCTTCACAGAGTGACTCCTTGTTCATGGCACGGGGCCCGTTACGACGTGTGCCGTAGCGGGCCCCGTTCTCGCTCATCGCGGCAGGGTCAGAGCCGGCCGCCGACGTAGACGGTCAGGTCGACGAGGCGGTTGGAGTAGCCCCACTCGTTGTCGTACCAGCCGACGACCTTGACCTGCTTGCCCTGGACCATGGTCAGGGAGGAGTCGAAGGTGCAGGACGCCGGCCAGTTGACGATGTCCGAGGAGACGATCGGGTCCTCGGTGTACTCCAGGACCCCCTTGAGCTGACCCTCGGCGGCCTTCTGGAAGGCGGTGTTGATCTCGTCCTTGGTGACCTCGCGGTCCAGCTCCAGGACCAGGTCGGTGACCGAGCCGGTCGGGACCGGGACGCGCATCGCGATGCCGTCCAGCTTGCCCTTGAGCTGCGGCAGGACCAGGGCGGTGGCCTTGGCGGCGCCGGTGGAGGTCGGAATGATGTTCTCCGCGGCGGCGCGGGCGCGGCGCAGGTCCTTGTGCGGGAAGTCAAGGATGCGCTGGTCGTTGGTGTACGCGTGGACCGTCGTCATCATGCCCTTGACGATGCCGAAGTTCTCGTCGAGAACCTTGGCCATCGGCGCCACACAGTTGGTGGTGCAGGAGGCGTTGGAGATGACGTCGTGCTGGGACGCGTCGTACTTGTCCTGGTTGACGCCCATCACGATCGTGATGTCCTCGTCCTTGGCGGGCGCGGAGATCAGGACCTTCTTGGCGCCCGCGGCCAGGTGCTTGGCCGCGTCGTCACGCTTGGTGAAGATACCGGTGGACTCGACGACGATGTCGGCCCCCAGCTCTCCCCACGGAAGGGCGGCCGGGTCGCGCTCGGCCATGGTCTTGAAGGTCTGGTTGCCCACCGTGATGGTGTCCTCGGTGTGGCTGACCTCGTGCTTCAGCCGTCCGAGGATGGAGTCGTACTTCAGCAGGTGCACCAGGGTGGCATTGTCGGTCAGGTCGTTGACACCGACGATCTCGATGTCCGCGCCCTGCTCCAGGAGCGCGCGGAAATAGTTGCGACCGATGCGGCCAAAGCCGTTGATGCCTACGCGGATCGTCACGAACCGATCTCCTCGTTGGTGTGCCGGGTCTGGACGCCGGCGAGCTGTTTGGGAATCCCCGACCGCCTCCGACCCTACCGCTATCACGTGACGTCCGTGACATTGGCGTCGGCGGCCCATGACCACCGGAAAGGGGTATGGGCCGCCGATTCAGTCACGGTTCGTCACGGTCTGTCAACGGCGCAGCGCACGCAGCGCGCTCCTCACGAGCGACGCCCGCTGGGCGGCGTCCCGGACGTGTTCCAGGCCGAAGCCGAGCAGCACGGTGTCCCGGGTGGTGACCGCGGCCGCGGTACGGAACAGCTCCTTCGAGCGCGTCCAGTCCGCCGCGTTCGCTGGGCTGCCCTCCGGCGGCCCCGGCACCGACCAGGGGCCGAGCGCCGTTTCGAAGCCCTCGGCGTCCCGCGTGTCGCCGCCGGTGACGAGCGCGGTGCTGTCGACGAAGGCGCCGCGGCCGCCGGCACTCGAATCGGTGACGTACGAGAGGGCCAGTTCGACCTTCTCGCCCGCGTAGCGGCTCAGGTCCAGGGTGACCGGCTTCCAGCCGCCCGAGGAGCCCGTGAAGCTGTTCCAGGCGCCCGTGCTGCCCTCGGCGCGGCAGCCGTCGTCGGCGGCCGTCAGGTAGCGCTTCAGGAACGGGTGGGCGTTCAGCAGGAAGCCCGCCTCGCATTCGGCCGGGACCCGGTCCGAACCGGCGCCGCCCTTATCCGGCAGCGTGGTCCAGTCGTCCTCGCCGACGGTGTGCGCCTCGGCGATCACATGGTCGTAGCCGGGCTCGGTGTCGTAGCTGAGCCGGAAGGTCAGGCTCGGCTCGTCCCCGGCGCTCACCCCGGTCAGGTCGACGGTGCGGGACAGCCGCGTCCAGGAGCTGTTCCGGTGGACGGCGGCGGCCATCCACTCGCCCTCGTAGGGCTGGTACGGGGTGCGTGCGCCGGAGTACGCGCCCGCGCCCGCGCTGCGGAACTGCGGGAAGTCCTCCGGCGGCAGCACATCGGAGGTGACGGTGTACGCGCCCGCGGCGTCCAGGGGGTTGCCGGGCGCGTCGCCGAGCGTCGCGGAGGTGCCGTCGAGCGCCCCGCCACCCTGGTACGCGGGCGGCGACTGCATCGTGAGGCGGCCGTCGGCACCCAGGTAGTACTGGCTGAAGTCGTCGGTGTCGGCCGGGCCCACCACGGAGCTGCCGCCCGCCTGCTCACCGGTGGTGATCAGCTTGCCGCCCTCGTTGAGGTAGTCGCGCACCGCGAGCAGGGTGGCGCCGCCGGGCTTCTGGGCGCCGGTGTACCAGAGCACCGTCCTGAAGTGACCGAGCACCCCGAGCGCGGACGGCGCCCCCTGGGTGGCCACGTCCCAGACGGCCGCCTTGCGGCCGTTCCGGGCGAGCGCGTCGGTGTACGCGGCGAGGTGCCGGGCCGGGGAGTCGCCGCCCTCCTCGGCGATCACCAGCGTGTCGGCGCGGGGCCGCTCGGCGACGGTGTACGTGAACGGCTCGCTCGCGGTCCGCTCGCCGTCCTGCGTACGGCCGGTGAACCACACCTTCACCGTGTCGCCGGGGTCCGCACCCCTGACCGCGGCGCGGTACTGGTCGAAGTGGATGTTGTCCTCGCCGCCGTAGGTCTCGCCGCCCTTCCAGGGCCGCAGGGACGCGGTGTGGGTGCGCCCGCCGTTCACCCGGTACGCGAGCGTCTTGGCGCGGACGCTCTTGCGGGCGGTGACGGAGACGTCCTGGGCGGCGCCGCGGGCGTAGGAGGTGGTGAAGGCGTCCGGGGTGAAGTCGGGCGCGGTCATGCCGACCGATGACGACGGCTGGTCGGGGTGCCGGGCGGTCTCGGCGACGGAGAGCGCGAAGGGGATGTTCTTGGCGAACTCCTGCTGGATCAGCTTCTCGTCGTCCGGGAAGGTGAAGACGGACGCGCAGTCGCGCGGCTGCCAGGCGTCGTTCGGGTCGACATTGGAGGCGGTCTGACAGGTCGACATCTCCGGGGTGAACATCATCATCCCGTTGACGTTGGCCGCGTGGCCGTCGGCCTCCCCGTTGGTGGTGTACAGCTCCGAGGACACCTGCGGGTGGTAGCCGGGGATCGCGGAGTGCTCGGGGGTGCCCGCGAGCGCCTTGTACAGCACGTCGTCGGGGGTCGGGGTGGCGACCTGCCAGCCGACGCCGTAGAGCAGCAGTTCGGCGGCCGAGTGGTAGTTGATGCCGTAGGTGAAGCCGATGCGCTTCTCGAAGCGGTCCAGCGCCTTGGTCTCGGGCTCGGAGCCGGGGGCGGGGCCGCGGTAGGTCTCGTCGGCCGGGTCGGCGGACGACCCCTCGTTGTCGTAGCCCCACTTGTAGGGGAAGTTGCGGTTGGGGTCGACGCCGTCGCCGGGGGCGATCTTGCCGTCGCCGTTGTTGTCCCGCAGGGTCTTGCGCCATTGGCGGTTGGCCGGACTCTGATGCGTGTAGTCGTACCCGTCCGGGTTGGCGGAGAGCACGAACCAGAGCTCGGTGCGGTCCACGATCCTGGTGACGCGGTCGTCCTTGCCGTAGTGGTCCAGGTAGTAGTGCATCAGCCGCCGGGTCATCTCCGGGGTGATCCACTCACGGGCGTGCTGGTTGGACATGTACAGCACCGACGGCTTGCTGCCGTCACGGCTCTTCGCGGCGCCCTTGGTGAGCTTGAGCGCGAGGATGTCCTTGCCCTGGGTGGTCTTGCCGATGCTGACCACCTTGGTGAGACCGGGATGCGCCCGCCCGGTTTCGACGATCTCCTGCCGGAGGCCGCCGTCGCCGCTGTACGGGCGGAAGACGCCGTCACCCGCGGCCTTCACGCGGCCCAGGGTCCGCTGCGAGAGCTTCTTCTCGGTGAGCGCCACGCCCTGACCGCGCAGCGCGGCCGCCTGAGTGCCGGTCAGATACAGCTCGACCGGTCCGGCGCCCTTCTCGGGCACCTGCGTGCCGAGTTCCGTGCCGTCCACGCCCGCCCTCAGCAGCAGCGGGATCTGCGCCCGGGTGACCTGGGCGGTCCATACGGTGAGCGCCTCGCCCGCGGTGTCGGCCGCGGGTTGTGCGTGGGCCGCGGGTGTGGCGGCCAGTCCGGTGAGGAGTAAGGAAGCCAGTGCCGCGGCCGAGCCGACCGCTCTCGCCGTGCGTCTCCATCCGGCCTTGCGTGTCTTCATGAGCCCCCCTGACTGTCGTTCCGACGTGTGGGTGCACCGCCGCATAAGCCTCATGTCGGCACATGGCCATGTCAACAGCGGCTCGCGGCGATGATCCGGTGGTGTGACCACCCGGCTCCCGTACCCCCGGACACACCGCGCCCCCGGATCCGTACGGAGAACCGGGGGCGCGGGACGCGATGGGCTGTGGGCGGTCAGCCGACCATGCCCTCGGCCATCTCGTCGGTCAGGGTCGACTCCGTACCCGGAATGCCCAGGTCCTGGGCCCGCTTGTCGGCCATGGCGAGCAGCCTTCGGATACGGCCCGCGACGGCGTCCTTGGTCAGCGGCGGGTCGGCGAGCGCCCCCAGTTCCTCCAGGGACGCCTGCTTGTGCTCCATGCGCAGCCGCCCGGCCGCGGCCAGGTGCTCGGGCACCTCCTCGCCCAGGATCTCCAGCGCGCGCTGCACCCGGGCGCCCGCGGCGACCGCGGCCCGGGCCGAGCGGCGCAGATTGGCGTCGTCGAAGTTGGCCAGCCGGTTGGCGGTGGCCCGCACCTCGCGGCGCATCCGCCGCTCCTCCCAGGCGAGCACCGACTCGTGCGCCCCCAGCCGCGTCAACAGCGCGCCGATGGCATCACCGTCCCGGACGACCACCCGGTCCACCCCGCGCACCTCGCGCGCCTTCGCGGCGATCTGGAGCCGACGGGCGGCGCCGACCAGCGCCAGCGCGGCCTCCGGACCGGGGCAGGTCACCTCCAGGGAGGACGAGCGGCCGGGCTCGGTGAGCGAGCCGTGGGCGAGGAACGCCCCGCGCCAGGCGGCCTCGGCGTCACAGGTGGCGCCGGAGACGACCTGCGGCGGCAGCCCGCGGATCGGCCGGCCGCGGCCGTCGACCAGACCGGTCTGGCGCGCCAGCTGATCACCGCCCGCCACCACCCGCACCACGTACCGACTGCCGCGGCGCAGCCCTCCGGGGGCCATCACCACCAGATCGGAGGAGTGCCCGAAGATCTCCAGGATGTCCTTGCGGACCCTGCGGGCCGCGATGCCCGTATCCAGCTCCGCTTCGATCACGATGCGCCCGCTCACCAGGTGCAGGCCGCCCGCGAACCGCAGGATCGCCGAGACCTCCGCTTTCCGGCAGCAGGTGCGGGTGACGGGGAGCCGGGAGATTTCATCCTTCACCGCTGCCGTCATCGCCATGGGCCGATCCTTCCATGCATCCGAAAAATACGGTCGTACGCGGCCGCCAGAAGCTCCGGGTCATGCTTCGGGGAACCGTCGGTCGCGGCCACCGGCGCCAGCTCGACCGTGCCGCCCAGTCGTTTCGCGGCATCGCACAGACTGCTCTGGTCGGGAACGGCGGCCTCGTCGGCCAGCACCACGTCGAAGGCGAGTTTAGGGGCGTGTCGGGCCAAAACCTCCAAATGACGCTGCGGGGAGAAGCCATCGGTTTCACCCGGCTGGGGCGCCAGATTCAGCGAGAGCACCCGCCGGGCCTTGGTGTCGGTGAGGGCCCGCAGCAGATCGGGCACCAGGAGGTGCGGGATCACGGAGGAGAACCAGGAGCCGGGGCCCAGCACCACCCAGTCGGCGTCCATGACCGCCTCGACCGCCTCCGGGACCGCCGGCGGGTCGTTCGGCACCAGGTGGACCGACTGCACCTCACCGGGGGTCAGGGCGACGGTGGCCTGCCCGGCGACCGTCGACACCTCGTCCGGGCGGGCCGGGTCATGGCCCTTGACGTACGCCTGGAGCTCCAGCGGCACCGCCGACATCGGCAGCACCCGGCCGTGCGCGCCCAGCAGCTTGCCGACCAGGTCGAGCGCGGCCACATGGTCGCCCAGCTGCTCCCACAGGGCGACGATCAGCACATTGCCGACCGCGTGGCCGTGCAGCTCGCCCTCGCTGATGAAGCGGTGCTGGATGACCCGGGCCCACGTCTGGCCCCAGTCGTCGTCCCCGCACAGGGCCGCCAGCGCCTTGCGCAGATCGCCGGGCGGCAGCACCCCCAGCTCGTCGCGGAGCCGCCCGCTGGAGCCGCCGTCGTCGGCCACCGTGACCACGGCGGTCAGATCACCGGTGATCCGGCGCAGCGCGGCGAGCGACGCGGACAGGCCCATACCGCCGCCGAGCGCGACCACCTTGGGCTGCGCGCTCCGGCCCGTACGGGCCCCGACGAGCCGCCGCAGCCGCCCGTTACGGATCGTCACTCGCGCCCCATGTCACGGTGGACGATGACGGTCTCGACCCCTTCGGCGCCGAGCCGGGCGGCCAGCCGCTCGGACATCGCGACGCTGCGGTGCTTACCACCCGTACAGCCGACCGCGATCGTCACATAGCGCTTGCCCTCGCGGCGGTAGCCCGCGGCGATCAGCTGGAGCAGCTCGGCATACCGGTCCAGGAACTCCTTGGCGCCGGGCTGGTTGAAGACGTAGCCGGACACCTCCTCGTTGAGCCCGGTGAAGGGGCGCAGCTCGGGAACCCAGTGCGGGTTGGGCAGGAAGCGGCAGTCCACCACCAGATCGGCGTCGACCGGCAGGCCGTACTTGTAGCCGAAGGACATCACGGTGGCGCGCAGCTCCGGCTCCTCCTCACCGGCGAACTGGGCGTCCATCTTGGCGCGCAGCTCGTGCACGTTGAGGCTGGAGGTGTCGATCACCAGATCGGCGTCACCGCGCAGCTCGCGCAGCAGATCGCGCTCGGCCGCGATGCCGTCCACGATCCGCCCGTCGCCCTGGAGCGGGTGCGGGCGGCGCACGGACTCGAAGCGGCGCACCAGGGCCTCGTCGGACGCCTCCAGGAACAGCACCCGCCGCTTGACGTTCTTGGCGGCCAGGTCCGCGAGGGACTCGCGGAGGTTGTCGAAGAAGCGGCGGCCGCGGACGTCCACCACCACGGCGATGCGCGCCACATTGCCCTGCGAGCGGGCGCCGAGATCCACCATGGTCGGGATCAGCGCGGGCGGCAGGTTGTCCACCACGAACCAGCCGAGGTCCTCCAGACATTTGGCGGCGGTGCTGCGCCCCGCGCCGGACATGCCAGAGATGATCACCAGCTCGGGAATGGCTGCCGCCGCCTCGGCGGACTCTCCCGTCGTGCCCGTATTCACCTGCGCTCCGTCTCCGTGGATCTCGTGCTCTGTCATGATCTCGTCCCCCGGTTCGCGGACGGCGCCGACGATGCGGCCTCGTCCTCAATGATCTCTCCTGTGGCGGTGTTCACGGCGGGCGCGGCCGGAGCCGCTCCGGTGAGCGCCGCCGCGACCGTCTCGGCCGTCTTCCGGCCGACGCCCGGCACCTCGCAGATCTGCTCGACCGTGGCGGCGCGCAGCCGCTTGACGGAGCCGAAGTGCTTGAGCAGCGCCTGCTTACGGCTGTCACCGAGGCCCGGTACGGCGTCCAGCGGCCCGGCCTTCAACGACTTGGCGCGCTTGCTGCGCTGGTAGGTGATGGCGAACCGGTGGGCCTCGTCGCGGACCCGCTGGAGCAGATACAGCCCCTCGCTGCTGCGGGGCAGCACCACCGGGTCGTCCTCGTCGGGCAGCCAGACCTCTTCGAGCCGCTTGGCGAGCCCGCAGACGGCCACGTCGTCGATGCCCAGCTCGTCCAGCGCCCGCTTGGCGGCGGCCACCTGCGGCTGTCCGCCGTCGACCACGACGAGCTGCGGCGGGTACGCGAACCGCTTGGGCCTGCCGTCGTCGTCGAGGGGGCCGGAGGTCTCTCCGACGGGGGGCGCCTCGGCGGGGGCCGCCTGGGCGGGCTCGCCGGGCTCGGTGGGGGATTCCTGCGCGGGCTCGGCGGGCTCGGCGGGGGATTCCTGCGCGGGCTCGGCGGCCTCCTCCCACTCCCCCGACTTCTGCTTCTCCTGGAGGTAGCGGCGGAAGCGGCGGCCGACGACCTCGTGCATGGAGCGGACGTCGTCCTGCCCGGCGAAGCTTTTGATCTGGAAGCGGCGGTACTCGCTCTTCCGCGCCAGCCCGTCCTCGAAGACCACCATGGACGCCACCACGTCATCGCCCTGGAGGTGGGAGATGTCGAAGCACTCGATGCGCAGCGGCGCCGAGTCCAGCCCGAGCGCCTCGGCGATCTCCTCCAGGGCCCGGGAGCGGGTGGTGAGGTCGGAGGCGCGCTTGGTCTTGTGCAGCGCGAGCGCCTGCTGGGCGTTGCGCTGGACGGTCGTCATCAGGTCCTTCTTGTCGCCGCGCTGCGGGATGCGCAGATCGACCCGGGAGCCCCGGCGCTCGCTGAGCCACTGGGTGACCGGCTCGGCCGGGTCCGGTACGGCGGGCACCAGGACCTCCTTGGGCACGGCGTCGCCCCGCTCCTCCCCGTACAGCTGCTGGAGGGCGTGCTCGACCAGGTCGGCGGTGTCGACGGCCTCGACCTTGTCGGTGACCCAGCCGCGCTGGCCGCGCACCCGCCCGCCGCGGACGTGGAAGATCTGGACGGCGGCCTCCAGCTCGTCCTCGGCGACCGCTATCAGGTCGGCGTCGGTCGCGTCGGCGAGGACGACCGCGTTCTTCTCCATGGCGCGCTTGAGCGCCCCTATGTCGTCACGCAGCCGGGCGGCCTTCTCGTACTCCATCTCCTCGGCGGCCTGCTGCATCTGCTGTTCGAGGCGGCGGATGTAGGTGCCGGTGCGCCCGGCCATGAAGTCGCAGAACTCGTCGGCGAGTTCGCGGTGCTCCTCGGCGCTGACCCGGCCGACGCAGGGGGCGGAGCACTTGCCGATGTAGCCGAGCAGACAGGGGCGGCCGATCTGGGCGGAGCGCTTGAACACCCCGGCCGAGCAGGTACGCACGGGGAAGACCCGCAGCATCAGGTCGACGGTCTCGCGGATCGCCCAGGCGTGCGCGTACGGCCCGAAGTAGCGCACGCCCTTCTTCTTGGCGCCGCGCATGACCTGGACCCGGGGGAACTCCTCGTTGAGGGTCACCGCCAGCGACGGATAGCTCTTGTCGTCCCGGTACTTGACGTTGAACCGGGGATCGAACTCCTTGATCCACGAATACTCGAGCTGAAGCGCCTCGACCTCGGTCGACACCACGGTCCACTCGACCGCGGCGGCCGTGGTGACCATGGTCCGGGTGCGCGGGTGAAGGTGCGCCACGTCCTGGAAGTACGAGGAGAGCCGCTGGCGCAGGCTCTTCGCCTTTCCGACGTAGATCACCCGGCCGTGCTCATCACGGAACTTGTAGACCCCCGGCGACTCGGGGATCTGTCCCGGCTTGGGGCGGTAGCTGCTCGGGTCGGCCATGGTCACCACCCTACTGGCGGGCGGTGACAGTTCAGGCGGATCAGGCGTCCGGCCCCGCGACGAGCTTTCCGCCCTTCGTCCGGACCGGCACGGACGGCAGCGGGGCGACGGCGGGGCCCTGGAGGACCTTGCCGGTGCGGGCGTCGAAGACGCTGCCGTGGCAGGGGCAGCTGATCTTTCCGTTCTCGACGGAGTCCACGACGCAGCCGCGGTGGGTACAGACCGCGCTGAACGCCGTGTACTGGTCCTCGGCGGTCCGGGAGACCACCACCCGGTCCTCGCGGTAGATCTTCGCACCCCCGGCCGGGACGGCGTCGGCCGGGCCGAGGTCGACGGGGGCGGTGGGGGTCGGGGACGCCTTCTTGCCCGACCCCTCCGGACCGCAGGCGGCCGCGCCGAGCCCGGCGGCTCCGGCCAGCGCCGCTCCGCACAGCACGGTTCTACGGGAGGCGGACTGGCTGGTCATGGGGGCTCCACGGGGCATAGCGGTACGAGCTGGGGCTGCTCTACGACGATACCGGTACGGATCGGTCCGCCCACCGGCGGATCCCCGTTCGTTCGGGTAGACGTAAACGTTTGCGCAAGCGTTTACGCGGGGTCGCCGATGCGATACGTTCCCCCACGTTCCCGCAGCACACCGAAGAGCGGCACACCGAGGAGAGGGGCGGGCGGATGGCGACCATGGTCGACGTGGCCCGGCGCGCGGGGGTCTCCGTGGCCACGGTCTCGCACGTCCTCAACGAGACCCGCCGGGTGCGCCCGGACACCCGCCAGGCCGTCCTGGACGCCATCGACGCCCTCGGCTACACCCCCAACACGCTGGCCCGCTCCCTGGTCACCGCCCGCACCCGCTCCATCGGGCTGGCCGTCTCGGCGATCAGCAATCCGTACTTCACCGAGATCCTCCAGGGCGTCGAATCCAGCGCCCTCGCACACGGCTACAGCCTGCTGATCGCCGATCCGCACGACGACCCGACCCATGAGCGGAAGGTCGTCCAGCTGCTCCATGAGCGGCGGGTGGACGGAGTGATCGTCGCGCCGTCCGCCGAGCCCTCCGCGCTGATCGGCTATCTGACCCGGAGCGGGGTCCCGTGCGTCTTCCTCGACCGGATGATCGGCGACGGCCACGGCCACGGCCATCCGTACGACCAGGTCGGCGCCGAGAACGCGTTCCACCTCGAACAGCTGGTGCGCCACCTCGCCGAGCTGGGCCACACCCGCATCGGCCTGGTCGCGGGCCTGCCGGGGCTGAGCACCACCGCCGAGCGGATCGCCGGATACCGCACCGGACTGGACCACAGCGGACTGCCGTTCGACCCCGGGCTGCTGGCGGACGGCCACTCCGAGGCGCGGGGCGCGGAGGGCGCCACCCACCGGCTGCTGGCCTCCGCCGAGCCGCCCACCGCGATCATCACCGCCAACAACGCGATGACGATCGGCGCGCTGCGCGCCCTGCGGGCGGCGGGCCGCGCCGTACCGGGCGATCTGGCGCTCGCCTGCTTCGACGACTTCTCCTGGGCCGATGTCTTCTCCCCCGGGCTCACCGCGATCTCCCAGCCCAGCCGGGAGATCGGCAGCACCGCGGTCAGGCTGCTGCTGGACCGGCTGGAACGTCCGGAGCGGCCGCCGCGTACCGTGCGGCTGCCCTGCGCCTTCGTCCACCGCACGTCCTGCGGCTGCGCTCCCGAGCCCGCGCCCGCTCCCCCGTCCCCCGATCGCCCGCCGCTCCCAGGAAAGGACCCCGTCTCGTGATCGTCGTCGCCGGAGAAGCCCTGATCGATCTCGTGCCCGATCGCGCGGCCCCCGCCGCGGCGGGTGACGAGCTGCCCGCGCTGCGTCCGGCGCGCGGCGGTGGTCCCTACAACACCGCGATGGCGCTGGGACGGCTCGGCGTGCCGACCGCGTTCTGCTCGCGGGTCTCCACGGACGGCTTCGGCGAGGCGCTGCTGTCCCGGCTGCACCAGGACGGGGTGGACACCGCCCTGGTGCAGCGCGGCCCGGAGCCCACCACCCTCGCCGTCGCGTCGATCGGCGCCGACGGGTCGGCGGGCTTCGGCTTCTATGTGGAGGGCACCGCGGACCGGCTCTTCGCGCTGCCCCCGGCCCTGCCCGAGGGGACCACCGCGCTGTCGCTGGGGACCTGTTCGCTGGTGCTGGAGCCGGGCGCGAGCGCGTACGAGGCGCTGCTGCGGCGCGAGGCCGGGCGCGGCGTATTCACCGCGCTCGACCCCAACATCCGCACCGGGCTCATCCCCGACGCCGACGCCTACCGGGCCCGCTTCCGCGGCTGGCTGCCGTACGTCGGGCTGCTCAAGCTGTCGGTCGAGGACGCGCGCTGGCTGGCCGGTTCCGGGGACGCCCCGGCGGAATCCGAGGCGGCGGTCGAGGCGGCGATACGGGAGTGGGCGGCGGCCGGACCGGGGGCCGTGGTCTGCACCCACGGCGGGGACGGGCTGAGCGTGCTGTGCCAGGACGGATCCCGCTGGTCCGTGCCCGGGGAGCGGGTGGAGATCGTGGACACCATCGGGGCGGGCGACACCGTGAACGCCGCGCTGCTGCACCGGCTGGCCGCCCACGACGCGCTGTCGGCGCCCGCGCTGGCCAAGCTGGGCGAGGCTGCCTGGCGGGACGTCCTGGGCTTCGCCGCCCGGGCCGCGGCGATCACCTGCTCCCGGGCGGGCGCCGAGCCGCCGTACGCCGCCGAGCTGGCGTAAGCCCGATCAGCGCACGCAAACGCGTCAGCACGCGAGTGCGCCGCGCCCGGTCCGGGCGCGGCGCACCGCACGAAGGGTCTTCCGCGGCCTACTTGGCGGCCGTCCGCTTCGAGGCGGCCGTGGACTTGGCCGCCGTCTTCTTGGTGGCGGTCTTCTTCGCCGCGGCCTTCTTCACTGCGGTCGTGTTCGCGGTGGCCTTCTTCGCCGCGGTCTTCTTGGCCGCCGCCTTGGCCGGGGCCTTCTTGGCGGTGGCCTTCTTCGTCGTGCCGCCCGTGCGGGCCGCGGGCACGGTCGCGTCGCTCACCCGGTCGCCCAGCATGTCCCGCAGGAACTTTCCGGTGTGGCTGGCCGGAACCGAGGCCACCTCTTCCGGGGTGCCCTCGGCGATGACCAGACCGCCGCCGCTGCCGCCTTCGGGGCCCATGTCGACGACCCAGTCCGCCGTCTTGATCACATCGAGGTTGTGCTCGATGACGATCACCGAGTTGCCCTTGTCGACCAGCCCGGACAGCACATTGATCAGCTTGTTGATGTCCTCGAAGTGCAGACCGGTGGTCGGCTCGTCCAGCACATAGACCGTCCGACCGGTGGACCGCTTCTGGAGCTCGCTCGCCAGCTTGACGCGCTGTGCCTCACCGCCGGAGAGGGTGGGCGCGGGCTGGCCGAGCCGCACATACCCGAGGCCGACCTCGTTGAGGGTGCGCAGATGGCGGGCGATCGTCGGCACCGCCTCGAAGAAGTCCAGCGCCTCCTCGATGGGCATGTCCAGCACCTCGGCGATGGACTTGCCCTTGTAGTGCACCTCCAGCGTCTCCCGGTTGTAGCGCGCGCCGTGGCAGACCTCGCACGGCACATACACATCCGGCAGGAAGTTCATCTCGATCTTGATCGTGCCGTCGCCGGAGCAGTTCTCGCAGCGGCCGCCCTTGACGTTGAAGGAGAAGCGCCCGGGCATATAGCCGCGCACCTTCGCCTCCATCGTCTCGGCGAACAGCTTGCGCACATGGTCGAACACCCCGGTGTAGGTGGCCGGGTTGGACCGCGGCGTACGGCCGATGGGCGACTGGTCGACGTGGACGACCTTGTCGACCAGATCGTCACCGGCGACCCGGGTGTGCCGCCCGGGGACAGTCTTCGCCCCGTTCAGCTCGCGGGCCAGATGGGTGTAGAGGATGTCGTTGACCAGCGTGGACTTACCGGATCCGGAGACGCCGGTGACGGCCGTCAGCACGCCGAGCGGGAAGGACACGTCGATGTCCTGGAGGTTGTTCTCCCGGGCGCCGTGCACCGTCAGCTGCCGCTCCGGGTCCATGGGACGCCGGATCCGCGGCAGCGGGATGACCTTCTTGCCCGACAGGTAGTGGCCGGTCGCCGACTCCTCGTTGACCAGCAGTTCGCTCAGCGGCCCGCTGTGCACGACCTTGCCGCCGTGCTCACCCGCGCCCGGGCCGATGTCCACCACCCAGTCCGAGGTCTTGATGGTGTCCTCGTCGTGCTCCACGACGATCAGCGTGTTGCCGAGGTCGCGCAGCCGCACCAGCGTCTCGATCAGCCGGTGGTTGTCGCGCTGGTGCAGACCGATCGACGGCTCGTCCAGCACGTACAGCACGCCGACCAGGCCGGAGCCGATCTGGGTGGCCAGCCGGATGCGCTGGGCCTCACCGCCGGAGAGCGTGCCCGCCGCCCGGTTGAGCGAGAGATAGTCCAGGCCGACGTCGACCAGGAAGCGCAGCCGCTCGTTGACCTCCTTGAGGACGCGCTCGGCGATGGTCTTCTCGCGGGCGGTCAGCTCCATGTTCCGCAGGAACTCGGCGCATTCGCTGATCGACATCGCGGAGACGTCCGCGATGGACCGCTCCTGCACGGTGACCGCGAGGACGATCGGCTTGAGGCGGGTGCCCTCACAGGTGGGGCAGGGCACCTCGCGCATATAGCCCTCGAACCGCTCCCGGCTCGCGTCGCTCTCCGCCTCCGTGTGACGCCGCTTGACGAACGGCACGGCACCCTCGAACGCGGTGGTGTACGCCCGCTGGCGGCCGTAACGATTGCGGTAGCGGACCTCGATCTGGGTGCGGTGACCGTTCAGCAGGGCCTTCTTGGCCCGCTGCGGCAGCCCCGCCCAGGGGATGTCCGTACGGAAACCGAGGGCGTCGGCGAGCGCGCCGACCAGCCGGCCGAAGTAGTCCTTGGTGTGGCCGTGGGACCAGGGGTGGATGGCGCCCTCGTCCAGCGACTTCTCCTCGTCCGGAACGATCAGCTCCGGGTCGACCTCCATCCGGGTGCCGATCCCGGTGCAGTCCGGGCAGGCGCCGAACGGAGAGTTGAACGAGAACGAGCGCGGCTCCAGCTCCTCGAAGGACAGGTCGTCATACGGGCAGTAGAGGTGCTCGGAGAACATCCGCTCGCGCTGCGGATCGTCCTCGTCCAGATCCACGAAGTCCAGGATGATCATGCCGCCGGAGAGGCCGAGTGCGGTCTCCACCGAGTCGGTCAGCCGCCGCTTGGCGCTGTCCTTGACGGTGAGGCGGTCCACGACCACCTCGATGGTGTGCTTCTCCTGCTTCTTCAGCTTCGGCGGCTCGGACAGGTGGATCGTCGCGCCGTCCACCCGGGCCCGGCTGTAGCCCTTGGTCTGGAGATCGGAGAAGAGGTCGACGAACTCCCCCTTGCGCTCGCGCACCAGCGGCGAGAGCACCTGGAAGCGGCTGCCCTCGGGCAGCTCCAGCACCCGGTCCACGATCGCCTGGGGCGACTGGCGGGCGATCGGACGGCTGCACTCCGGGCAGTGCGGCTTGCCGATGCGGGCGAACAGCAGCCGGAGGTAGTCATAGACCTCGGTGATGGTGCCGACGGTCGAGCGCGGGTTGCGGGACGTCGACTTCTGGTCGATCGACACCGCCGGGGACAGGCCCTCGATGAAGTCCACATCGGGCTTGTCCATCTGGCCCAGGAACTGCCGCGCGTAGGAGGAGAGCGACTCGACGTAGCGGCGCTGCCCCTCGGCGAAGATCGTGTCGAACGCGAGGGACGACTTGCCCGACCCGGACAGTCCGGTGAAGACGATGAGGGAGTCACGCGGGAGGTCGAGCGAGACGTTCTTGAGATTGTGCTCGCGAGCGCCACGGACGATGAGACGGTCGGCCACGCCGGTCGGCACCTTTCTTGAGGAGAGGTGGGTGCGCCGGGCCCGCTCCCGGGTCCCTCCCGACGGGCAGGACGGAGCGGAGCGAAGCCCCCGACCCAGGGTATGGGGGCGCCACGGCGATGTCTTAAGGATGCAGCACACCGAGCCTATAGCACGCACATTCGATTTGCCGGGCCCGTGTGCCCGGTTCACCCGATCGTGTGGCAGGCACTACCGGATAAAAGGCGCATCACGCCCCTGGTATTCCCCTGCCGCCACCGCGCCCCCGACCCCGCGCCGCCCGGTCTTCCGGGACTAGGGTGAGGGCATGACCTACAGCGGAGTTGTGACGGTCGGCGGACCGGCGGACGTACACGAACTGCCCGATCTGATGATCTCGAAGGTCGCGGTCGGCCCCATGAACAACAACGCGTATCTGCTGCGGTGCCGGGCCACCGACGAGCAGCTGCTGATCGACGCGGCCGCCGACCCCCAGACCCTGCTGTCACTGATCGGCGAGAGCGGCATCGCGTCCGTCGTCACCACCCACCGCCACCAGGACCACTGGAACGCGCTGCGCGAGGTGGTGGACGCCACCGGCGCCCGCACCGTGGCGGGCCGGTACGACGCCGAGGGCATCCCGGTCCCCACCGACGTGCAGATCGAGGACGGCGACACGGTGCGGGTCGGCCGGGTCGAGCTGACCGCCCGCCATCTGGTGGGCCACACCCCGGGCAGCATCGCCCTGGTCTACGACGACCCGCAGGGCCATCCGCACGTGTTCACCGGCGACTGCCTGTTCCCGGGCGGCGTCGGCAACACCTGGAAGGACCCCGAGGCGTTCGAGAGCCTGATCAACGACGTCGAGACCAAGCTCTTCGACCGGCTCCCGGACGAGACCTGGGTCTACCCCGGCCACGGCGACGACACCACCCTCGGCGCCGAGCGCCCGCACCTCGCCGCATGGCGCGAGCGCGGCTGGTAACACCCCCTTCGCCCCCGCACCGCGCCGCACGCCGCCGCGCGCCCCGTAACCGGGGGCCCGCGGCGGCTGTTGGCGCGGCATGCACGACGTCCCGCGCGACGACGCCCGCGCCCCGTCCGCCCCTGCCGCCCCGTCCATGGTCCGCCTCGCCGCCGCGGCCCTGGCCGGCACCGCCATCGAGTTCTACGACTTCTTCGTGTACGGCACGGCCGCGGCCCTCGTCCTCGGGCCGCTCTTCTTCCCCACCTTCTCCCCGCTCGCGGGCACCCTGGCCGCCTTCGGCACCTTCGCCGCCGGGTTCGTCTCCCGGCCGCTGGGCGCGATGCTGCTCGGGCCGCTCGGCGACCGCCACGGGCGGCGGCCGGTGCTCATCGCCTCCCTGCTGCTCACCGGCCTCGCGACGGTCGCGGTCGGCTTCGTCCCCACGTACGACAGCATCGGTATCGCCGCCCCCGCCCTGCTGCTCACCCTCCGCTTCCTCCAGGGGCTCGGGCTCGGCGGCGAATGGGGCGGCGCGGTGCTGCTGACCGTCGAGCACGCGCCCGCCGGGCGGCGCGGCCTGTGGTCGGGCTTTCCGCAGATCGGCCCGGCCATCGGCTTCCTGCTGGCCAACGGCACGATGCTGATCCTGTCCGCCACGCTCTCCGACGCCGCGTTCCGCTCCTGGGGCTGGCGGGTGCCGTTCTGGGGCGCGGGGCTGCTGGTCGCCGCCGGGCTGCTGCTGCGCACCCAGCTGACCGAGACCCCGCACTTCCGGGAGCTGGCCGAGCGCGACGAGCGGGCCGCCGCGCCGCTGGCCGAGGTGGTGCGCGGCCACTGGCGGCTGGTGCTGCTGACCGCGGGCGGGCTCGCGGTGGGGTACGCGGTCTTCTACGCGGTGACGACCTGGTCCCTCGCCTACGGCACCGAACGGCTCGGAGTGGACCGCACCGTCATGCTCGGCTGCATCATGGCGGCGGTGGCGGTCAAGGGCGCCGTGACGCCCCTGGCGGCCCATCTCGGCGACCGCTTCGGACGGCGGCCGCTGTGCCTGCTGGGCTGCGCGGCCACGGTGGTGTGGATGTTCCCGCTGATCGCGCTGTTGCGCACCGGGGAGCCGCCGCTGATGTTCCTGGGCTTCCTGGGCGCGCTGCTCGCCTTCATCACCCTGTTCGCCGTGACCTCGGCCTATCTGCCCGAGCTGTACGAGCCGCGGGTGCGCTGCACCGGCGCGGGGCTCGGCTACAACCTCGCGGGGGTACTCGGCGGTGCGCTCACGCCCATCGTGGCGACCGCGGTCTCCCGGGGCGACGGCCCGCCCTGGGGCGTCGCGGCGTATCTGACCGCGGTCGCGCTGCTGAGCCTGGGCTGCTTCGCCCTGCTGCCGGATACACGCCCGACGGCCGACCGTCCGACGGGCGGACGGTCGGCCGTGCGGCCCCTGGAGGCCGGGGAGGCCACTGCCTGAGCCGGGGTCGTGCGGGCGGGGCCGCCGTAGAGGACGGGCCGCCCGCACGGACGGGCGTCAGACGTCGGCGCTGTCCCTGTCCCGGGACCCGCCCTCCCCGGTCCCCGCCTCCGCCAGGGCCTGCTTCTTCGAGGCGTAGAGGCTCGTGATCGTCGTGACCGCGAGCACCGCGCAGATCACGCCCAGCGAGACCGGTATGGAGATCTGCGGAACATGCACCCCGGACTCGTGGAGCGCGTGCAGCACCAGCTTGACGCCGATGAAGCCGAGGATGACCGACAGCCCGTACGACAGGTGGACGAGCTTCTTGAGCAGCCCGCCGATCAGGAAGTACAGCTGGCGCAGACCCATCAGCGCGAAGGCGTTGGCGGTGAACACGATGTACGGATCCTGGGTCAGGCCGAAGATCGCGGGTATGGAGTCCAGCGCGAAGAGGACGTCCGTGGTGCCGATCGCCAGCATGACGATCAGCATCGGCGTCATCAGCCGCTTGCCGTTCTCCATGATGAACAGCTTGGTGCCGTGGTACTGGTCGGTGGAGGGGACGCGCTTCTCGACCGCCTTGAGCAGGCGGTTCTCCTCGTACTCCTCGTCCTCCTCGTCCGAGCGCGCCTCCTGGATGAGCTTCCAGGCGGTCCAGATGAGGAAGGCGCCGAAGATGTAGAAGACCCAGGCGAAGGTCGAGATGATCGCCGCGCCCGCGGCGATGAAGACCGCGCGCAGCACGAGCGCGATCAGCACGCCCACCATCAGCACCCGCTGCTGGTAGATCGTGGGCACCGAGAACTTCGCCATGATCAGGACGAAGACGAAGAGGTTGTCGACGCTGAGCGACTTCTCGGTGATGAAGCCCGCGAAGAACTCGCCGGAGGGCTGGCCGCCCGCGAAGACCAGCAGCCCGAGCCCGAAGAGCCCGGCGAGGACGATCCAGACGGTCGTCCAGATACCGGCCTCCTTGAGGGAGACCTCATGCGGTTTGCGGCCGCCTATGAAGAAGTCGACGGCGATGAGAGCGCAGAGACCGACAATCGTCAGTCCCCACATGGCCACGGAAACGTCCACGGATCCTCCGGCATTCGTACGGCAATTTCAGCGTCGTCGCTGCCGGAGGTCTCTTCCGCCCGGGCTCGCGCCACGGACCGGTGCCCCGGGACCGCGCCCGACCCGACTCAAGGTGCACGGGCGCGATCCGTGGTGACGGGAACACCGCTAAGGAGTACTCCCCTCCGCGTAAAGGAGAGTACAGGAAACCCCATGAAAGAGTAAAGAGAAAGGCAAAAACCCTGCTCAGAGGGGACGTTGGCGAGTAATGATCTTCCGGGTCAACGTCCGTACGCCTGCCGGGCCCGCGCCACCTGCCCCAGCACCTGCTGGAGCACCTGGCTGCCCGCCGGGACGAGCGGCGGCTCGTACGTCCAGGCGTGGCCGACCCAGGGGTCGGCGAGGTGATCGTCGGCGACCGGGGTGATCCGCAGCAGCGAGCGCCACAGCGGGTCCAGCACCGGCCCGTACGCCTGCGCGTCCTCGCGGTCGGCGACCATCATCAGATGCACCCCGACCGAGGGCCCCTCGTCCGCGAGGTAGCGCAGCTGTGTGACGGCCCGGTCGTCGAAACCGTGCGGGAAGTCGTGGACGATCAGCAGTTGCTGGGCGAGGTCCAGATCGGGCGGCAGCGCGTCGGTGGCCCCGCTGCGGATCGCCATCTGCACCAGGTCGACGCGCCGGGTCAGCGCGGCGAGCACCGAGGACACCCCCGCCGCCCCCGCCACCGGCGGCTCACGCAGCGCACCGGACGACACCAGCGGGGCCAGCGACGCCGCGGCCGAGCCCGCCGGGTCGATCACATGCAGCGAGAACTCGTCCACCGGATACACCGCCAGCAGCCGCGCCGCGTGCGCCACCGCCGTCTCGGCGGCCAGCCTGCGCAGCTCGGCGGAGTCCAGCAGGGCGCCGTGGGCGGAGCCGGTGCGCCCCGCGTCGATCCACAGACCGCGCTCCAGCGGCAGCCGCACCAGCATCGGGATGCGCAGCCCCGTGCGCTCCGGAAGGTGCAGATCGCCCAGGCGCAGCGCCATCGGGACCTCCATCGGCACCTGATAGCCCTGCCAGACCGGGCTGTCCCAGCGGGCGTACGCGGGCGGCAGCGCGGGCTCGACGACCTCGACCTCCGCGGTCAGCTGCGCCAGGTCGCGGTCGAGGGCGGTCCGGGCCTGCTCGACCAGTCCGGCCTGCTTGGCGCGGGCCTGCGCGCGGGCGGTGTCGGCCGCGGGGCCGACCCGAGTGCGCGGGTCGGAGAGGACCTTGTCCAGCTCCTGTTCCATCCGGGATTCGGCGAAGTCGACGGCGCTGCGATAGGCGGCGGTGGTGCGGGCCAGGTCCTCGAACATGCCCCAGACCTGGTTGTAGAGCCGCTCGTCCATGGTCCAGCCGGAGGCGTCCCCCGCGACGGGCTGCGCGGGCTGTCCGGGCGGGGCGGGCGGCGCGGTGGGCGGGGGCGTGGGCGGCGCGGCGGTACGGCGCCCGGGGTGCTGGTAGTTG
>NZ_RIBZ01000855.1:0-22573 GCF_003721215.1 Streptomyces botrytidirepellens | reverse complement strand
CGGCGGGCCGGGGCCGGGAGCGGGCCTCGGCGGGGGTGGGGAGCAGGGGCGCGGCGGCCAGTGCGGCGAGTGCGGCGGCGGCGCGGCGGCGGGAGGGCATCGTCCGTATCTCCTTCGCTCGGTGCGTGCGGAGCTGAACGGTGGCGCTGAACGGGGCGTTGCACATGCGCTGTTGACACTGTGAAGGGAGCCGCGAGCCGTGACAAGAGTGAGGTGCCGAGCACGTGATCTTCGTCCCGGTCCGCCGTAGGCTGGGGGCGTAAGAGTGTGCGGGGGCACTGTCGTGAGGGGGCGGTCCGCGTGGGCGGGGCGACGAGGAGCAAGCGCGTACCGCGGGTGGTGCGGGAGCAGCAGATGCTGGACGCGGCGGTGCGGGCCTTCGCGCGGCGCGGCTACCAGAACGCCTCGATGGACGACATCGCCGAACTGGCCGGGGTGTCCAAACCGCTGGTCTATCTGTACCTCAACTCCAAGGAAGAGCTGTTCGCGGCGTGCGTCCGGCGGGAGGCGGCGTCGCTGGTGGCCGCGGTGCGGGGTGCGGTCGAGCGGGGCGCGCCGCCGGACCGCCAGCTGTGGAGCGGGCTGAGCGGCTTCTTCGCGCACACCGCCCGGCACCCCGACGGATGGGCGCTGTTGCACGTTCAGGCGCGCACCCACGGGCACCCTTACGCGCACGAAGTGGCGGCGATGCGGGCGGAGATCGTGGCGTTCGTGACCCAGCTGATCGCGGCGGCGGCGCGGAAGGGCGCGCCGTCACCGGAGCGGCGGATGGCGGCCGCCGAGGTGTCCGGGCTCGCGCACGCGCTGGTCGGGGCGGCCGAGTCGCTGGCGGACTGGGCGGGCGACGGCGCGGAGCCGGACGGCCCCTCGGCCCAGGAGGCGGCGGCCACCCTCATGAACTTCGCCTGGGCGGGGCTCGGCAACCTGCTGTGCGGACAGGGCTGGTCGCCCGCCCGCTAGGCCCCGCCCGATGAGCCCTGCCCGATGAGCCCCGCCCGATGAGCCCCGGCGGGGCCCCGGCGCGGGTCAGTCGAGGCGCGCCCGCGCGTACAGCGCCGCCGGGTCCGCCGCGCGGGACACCGCCGAGGGGTGCACGTCCCGCTGGGACACCGGATGGCTGACGCCCTCCCGCCATTCCGCGGACGGGTCCGTTCCGCTGTCCGAGCCCGCCTTGTCCGGCGCCAGCTCCAGCGGCAGGAAGTTGGACGGCGCGGTGTGCCAGCCGTCCGGTGCCACCCGGGTGGCCAGCAGATACGTCCGCCCGGGCAGCAGAGCCGGGGCCTCGCCCACCACGATCCGTTGCCGCCGCAGCGGATCGTCGCCGCCCTCCTGGGCGACCCGTACGCTCCCGGACACCTTCCCCTTGAGGGCGGACTGGACCTCGACCCGGTACGTCGTCCACAGCAGCCGGTCGCCGTCGGTGCGCCGCACCCCCTCGCGGGCGGTGACCTTGCCGATGAAGACGTCATCGGCCCAGCCCGCGGCGAGCCCCGGCGTGTCCAGCCGGACCGCGTAGGTGGGGTGGTAGTGCGTACTGCCGTAGGGGACCTCGAACCAGGCCAGCGAGCAACCGCCCGCCGCCACCAGGGCCGTGGCCAGCGCGATCGTTCCGGTGCGGGGGCTCATGAGCCCCACACGGCCCGGTACGCGGCGATGTCGGCGGACGCGGGGGCGAAGGCGGTGCGGGTGTCGTTGCAGTACATGATGGCGCCGGGGGAGGAGCGGTGGCCCAGCCGGAGGGCGTGGCCCAGCTCGTGGGTGACGACGCCGCGCTTCACGTCGGACGGGTAGGCGGCGAGGAAGTGGGCGTTGAGGACGATGTCGTCGGAGCCCAGGTCATGCGATTCCCACAGCCCCGACCAGCCGATGTCGGCGCGGTCGACATCGGTCGCGTCGACGTCCGCGTAAGCCGTGCCGGTGTGCGGCTTGATGTCGACCTTGCCCAGGGCGTTCCAGGCCTCCCGGGCCCGTGCCCACTCCGCGGTGTACTTGGTGTGCAGGGTGTACGTCAGCTCCGAACCGTCCACCGATCCGGCCGTGTTCGGGTCGTCCGGGCAGTCGGCGGCGACAGCCGGTGACGCGGGCAGCCCCGCGCACAGCCCGGCGGTCAGGGACGCGCTCACCGCGACGCGTATACACCGCCGGGTGAAACGGGCGCCATTACATCGACCCACGTCCGCAAACCCCTCGTTCGTGTGAGGCCCGAGAGCTTCAACGTACGAGGGGCCGCGGGGCGCCGCATGCGCACAGGGCCTCCCGGGGGAACCGGAGGCCGTGGCTCACTCAGGTGCCGCAGTTACCGGCGGCCGGCTCGTCGGCGAGCCGCGCGCCGAGCCAGGCCATGGCGGCCGGGACCCCGGTGATCGCGGTCGTCACATGGTCGGTCGGATAGCTCTTCCACTCCACCGGCGCCCCCTTCTCGCACCACCGGGCGCGCAGGTCCGCGCCGACCTGGTACGGGATCAGCTCGTCCACCGTGCCCTGGTAGAGGTGGACCGGATGGTCGGGGGCGCGGTCGCCCAGATACGAGGCGCGCAGCGCGAGCTGCCAGAACGGCGAGGCCAGCGGATCCCGGACGGTCACCTCGGACAGGTTCTGGAAGAGCCCGGCGATGGTGCTGATCGAGACGCAGTTGTTCCGCATGAAGGCGACGTCGTCCTTGCCCTTCTGGTTGAGGTAGGAGTCGAGCGCCAGTTCGGGGAAGGCGGCGTCCTGCCCGGCGAGCGCCATCAGGGCGAGTCCGGCGCCCACACCGCCGTCGTTGTACTCGAGGGTGGCGGGCAGATCGGCGGGGACGCCCCCGGCGACCGTCCCCTTCACCCGCAGCTCGGGCGCGTACGAGGCGCGCAGCTGGGCGGCCCAGCCCGCCGCCTGGCCGCCCTGCGAGTACCCCATGATCCCGACCGGGCCGTCCGGCGAGAGGCCCGCCTCGGGGAGCCGCTGAGCGGCGCGCGCCGCGTCCAGCAGGGCGTGCCCCTCGGACCGGCCGACCGTGTAGGTGTGGTCGCCGGGGGTGCCCAGGCCCTCGTAGTCGCTGACGGCGACGGCCCAGCCGCGGCGCAGCGCGAGGTCGATCAGCTGGCCCTCGGAGCTGGTGCCCTGCGGGAAGCGGCCGGAGGCCGCACAGCCGTCGGCGAGGCCGACGGCGCCCATGCCCCAGGTGACCAGCGGACGGGGGCCGGTCTTGCCGTCGTCGGGGACGATGACGGTGCCGGAGACGGTGTTGGCGGTGCCCCGGGCGGTGGTCGAGCGATAGGTGATGTGCCAGGAGCGGGTGGTGACCGGCGCGCCGGGCACGGTGCGGAACGAGGTCGGGGACTTGGTGACGATGTCACCCGGCTCGCCCTGGGTGGTGGCGGTCCGGGGGGTGTCGGTCGTGGCCATGGCCGCTGGTGCGGTGGACAGCGCGGCCGGCAGGGCCAGGGCGGCGAGGGCGGCGAGCACGGTGGTGCGGGTGCGCATACGGCTCTCCCATGGGTGCGATGTGCTGCGGTGCTGTGTGGGGGACCGTAGAGACGTGTGGTTTGTCTGTTGCTGACCGGAGCGCTCAGATTTGCTGGCCTCATGTCTCACCGGGCGCGTTTCACCCCGCGTTTCACCCCGCGCGTCACCCGGCCGTGTGGCCGTACGCCAGCCGGTACGCGCCCGGTGTCATCCCCGTCCAGCGCCGGAACGCCCGGTGGAACGCGGCGGCTTCGGAGAAGCCCAGCCGCACCGCCAGCTCCTCGATCGGTTCGCCGGTCTCGCGCAGGCTGCCGATCGCCGCGTCCCGCCGCACCTGGTCCTTGAGTTGCTGGAACGAGGTGTCCTCCTCGTCCAGCCGCCGGCGCAGCGTCGCCGGGCTGACCGCGAGCCGGGCCGCGACCTCCCGCAGCTCCGGCAGCCGTCCGGCGCGGCGGATGCCGGGCCCGCCGCCGGTGCGCGGCCCGCCCGTCCGCAGCCCACCGGCGAGCACGTGGCGCACCTGCTGGGCCACGGTCGTGCCGTACTCGGGGCGGCCGAGCAGCCCGTCGGGTGCGCGGCGCAACAGCGCCTGGAGGGACGCCTCGTCCTGGATGACGGGCGCGGAGAGCCAGCGGGGATCGAATCCGGCCGCCGTGCGGTCCCCGCCGAAGTACGGGGTGCAGCCGAACAATTGCTCGTACTCGTCGGCGTGCGGGGGCGCGGGGTGGGCGAACTGGGTCCACAGCAGCGGGATCCGGCGTCCGATCAGCCAGCCCGCGAGCCGGTGCCAGATGAGCATCAGCCATTCGGCGACGATCTGGCTCTCGTGGCGGGTGCGTAACTGCCCGCGGAGGCCGAACACCGCCTCCTGGCCCTCGCCGTGCTCCAGCGCCAGGTTCGGCCCGCCGGGGAAGAGCCGGTAGAAGCGGGCGCCGCGCTCCAGGGCGGTGCCGAGGTCGGGGCAGCCGAGCGAGGCGTAGCACATCATGGCGAACGTGCCGGGCCGGCTGCGCGCGGAGCCGAGCCCCAGGAACTCGTCCCCCGTGGCCCGGTGCAGGGCGCGCACCAGGCGGGCGAACTGCTCGGGGGAGAAGCGCGCGCGGTCGTCGCCGAGCAGCAGCGGCGGTATCCGGGCCCGCTGGAGCAGCGGTGCGGTGTCGACGCCGAGCCGCTGCGCGCCGTGCACCGCGGCCCGTACGTGGTGCACCGTGACCGTTCGCCGCCCCCGACCCTTGGTCCGCCCCATGATTGAAACGTTAACCCGATCAGGTGGGCGGTGTCGACGGTGTGTCGCTGATCCGCTACGGAGCGTGAAGCTCGGGGTTTCGCTTTCGAAAGAAAATGAACGGTCCGTGAATAGAAAAGGCCGGAAAAGGCAGGAGCCCCGCCACCCCGCCGGTGCGGGGGAGCAGGGCTCCTTGGGTACTGCTGACTCAGACCGCGCTGACGTTCTCAGCCTGCGGGCCCTTCGGGCCCTGGGTGACGTCGAAGGTCACGGCCTGGTTCTCCTCCAGGGAGCGGAAGCCAGACGCGTTGATCGCGGAGTAGTGAACGAAGACATCGGGGCCGCCGCCGTCCTGGGCGATGAAGCCGAAGCCCTTCTCGGCGTTGAACCACTTGACGGTTCCGGTAGCCATAAAGCCCTCCTTGGGCCAAAGGGTTGCCCTGCTCCAGAACCTGCAAGAAGTCTGAAAACTACAAAAGCCCGCGGTTACATGCTCCGCAGGCTCTGTACTGCAAGGGAAACCAAACTGCAACTTGCGGCGAGCCTAGCACGCTCTGTGTCCAAGGGGAAAGAGTCGAAGATCACGAATACGAGGGTTTCCGGATCTCCTGGGCGGGACAGGATCGCAGGTCGAGCCCTCGGCGCCGCGAGATATCGGGCCCATCCGGGTCCCCCCGCCGCAGGTTCGGGGGAAGAGCGGCGCTAGCCTCCGGTTGTGGACAATTCACCGAGTTCCCCCTCGCGGAGTACACCGGACGCCGCCGAAAGCGTCATCCCCGGCTCGCTGGGCCGTCGCGACAGGCCGAGGGTCGGTCACATCCAGTACCTCAATTGCATGCCGCTGTATTGGGGTCTCGCCCGGACCGGCTCGCTGCTCGACTTCGAGCTGACCAAGGCCTCGCCCGACGCGCTCAACGACCAGCTCGTCGAAGGCAGCCTCGACATCGGCCCGATCAGCCTCGTCGAGTATCTGCGCAATGCCGACGACCTGGTCGCGCTGTCCGACATCGCGGTGGGCTGCGACGGACCCGTCATGTCGTGCGTGATCGTCTCGAAGGTGCCGCTGGAGCGGCTGGACAAGGAGCGCGTCGCCCTCGGCTCGGCCTCGCGGACCTCCGTACGCCTGGCCCAGCTGCTGCTCGCCGAGCGGTACGGGATCGAGCCCGACTACTACACCTGCCCGCCCGACCTCAGCCTGATGATGCAGGAGGCCGACGCGGGGGTGCTGATCGGCGACGCCGCGCTGCGGGCCAACCTCCACCACGCCCCGAAGCTGGGCCTCCAGGTCCATGACCTGGGACAGATGTGGAAGGAGTGGACCGGACTCCCCTTCGTCTTCGCGGTCTGGGCCGCCCGCCGTGAGTACCTGGAGCGCGAGCCGGAGATCGTGCGTGAGGTGCACCGGGCGTTCCTGGAGTCCCGGAACCTGTCCCTGGAGGAGGCCGGCAAGGTCGCCGAGCACGCCGCGCGCTGGGAGGACCTGGACGCGTCGGTGCTGGAGCGCTACTTCACCACCCTCGACTTCTCCCTGGGGGCGAAGCAGCTGGAGGGTATCGCCGAGTTCGCCCGCCGGACCGGCCCGACGACCGGCTTCCCGGCGGACGTCCGGGTGGACCTGCTGGACGCCCCCGCAGCGAAGGGTTAGCCGACCGGGCTGTGCCGCTGCTGTCATGCCCGCCTAAGCTGGTCCGGCGCAGTCGACGGGGGAGGCACATGCAGCCGCTGGGAGCGGAGGATCCGCAGGTCATCGGGGCGTACCGGCTGCTCGGACGGCTCGGTTCCGGCGGCATGGGCGTGGTGTACCTGGGCCGCAGCGCGGGCGGGCGCACCGTTGCGGTGAAGGTGGTGCACGCGCACTTCGCGCTCGACGAGGAGTTCCGCGCGCGCTTCCGGCGCGAGGTCGACGCCGCGCGCCGGGTCGGTGGGTCCTGGACCGCGCCGGTCCTCGATGCCGACCCGGAGGCACGCGTTCCGTGGGTGGCGACCGGGTATGTGGCGGGCCCCTCGCTCAGCCAGGCCGTCAACGACGAGGGCCCGCTGCCCGAGTCCTCGGTACGGGCCCTGGCCGCCGGTCTTGCGGAGGCGCTGGGCGCCGTCCACGGGCTGGCCCTGGTCCACCGCGACGTCAAGCCGTCCAACGTGCTGCTCGCCCTCGACGGCCCACGGCTGATCGACTTCGGTATCGCCCGGGCCACCGAGGGCACCGTCTCCCTCACCTCCACCGGCGCCTCCATCGGCTCGCCCGGCTACATGGCGCCCGAGCAGATCCTCGGCCAGCCCGTGAGCGGTGCGGCCGACGTCTTCTCGCTGGGCGCCGTGCTGACGTACGCGGCCACCGGCGAGCAGCCCTTCCCCGGCGACAGCTCGGCCTCGCTGCTCTACAAGGTGGTCCACGAGGAGCCGCAGCTCGGGCCGGAGCTGACCGGTGAGCTGCGCGACGTGGTCGCCGAGTGCCTGGCCAAGAACCCGGCGGACCGCCCCGCCCCCGAGCAGATCGCGCGCCGCCTGGCCCCCGCGGACGGCGCCTCGGGGCTCGTACGGTCCGGCTGGCTGCCGGGCGCGCTGATCGAGCGGGTGAGTCGGCAGGCGGTCGAACTGCTCGACCTGGAGGCGGAGGCGGTCGCGCCGTCGCCCGCCGCGCCGGGAACGCCCGTGTCCGGAGTGCCCGCGTCCGGAACACCCGCAGTGCCTGCGTCCGGAACACCCGCCTCCGGAACGCCCGTGCCCGGACCTGCCTCCGGAACCCCCGCGTCCGGGACGCCCGTTCCCGGGCCTGTCTCCGGAACACCCGCGTCGGCCCCCGTGCTGGGCGCGTTCGGCCCGCCCCCGACGTACACGAACCAGCCGTCGTACGGGAACCAGCCGGGCCACGGGCCGGGCGACCCCGCGACCCCGCCCCCCAACCAGCCGTCGAGCGGCGGCGCCGCCGCCGGGCAGCAGGGTGGCCGCGGCTTCGCGCTCTCCGCCGCCCTCGGCGGCAAGAAGCGCCCCAAGGCGCTGAGTTGCTCCCTGGTGCTGTCCGTCGCGGGCGCGCTCGCGATCGCCACGACCGCCGTGTTCCTCGTCCAGAACATGTCCGGGGACCCGGGCGGCGACACGGCGGCCGACGGCCCCACCCAGACCCGCCCGGCCAGCCCGGGGGCGTCGGACTCGTCCGGCGGATCGGACGTGCCCAAGGCGTTCCTCGGCACCTGGCAGGGCGACCTCACCTCTCGGAACGGCATCCCCGTCGGCACCATGACCATCACCTTCCAGCGCGGTTCCACCGGTCAGCAGGTCGCGTCGGGCCGGGTGAAGCTGTCCGTGGTGCGCTGCGACTTCACCTGGAAGCTGGTTTCCGCGACGCAGAAGGAGCTGCACCTCGACGCCCGCTTCCGGGGGGACGGGCCCCGGACGGGGTGCAGCGACAGCTCGACGGACGAGCAGTACACCCTCGGCTCCGACGGCACCCTGAAGTACCGGGCGAAGGACCGGCAGGCGGGCGATCCGACCGGTACCCTGCGCCGCTTGCGCTGACGACCGGGGGCGTACGCTGGGTCGGTCCGCCCGAACACCTCCGAAAGGGACGCCCCGGTGACCGCACACGCCACGCTGAAGGCAGTCCTCGACCGTGCCGCCGCCGGGGGGCGCATCACCCCGGAGGAGGCGCTCGACCTCTACCGGTCGGCGCCGCTGCACGCCCTGGGGGCCGCCGCCGACGCCGTACGCCGCCGTCGCTACGCGGGTACCGAGCACATCGCGACGTACATCATCGAGCGGAACATCAACTACACCAACGTGTGCGTGACGGCGTGCCGGTTCTGCGCGTTCTACGCCGCGCCCAAGGACACCGCCAAGGGCTGGACCCGCGACCTCGACGACATCCTGCGGCGCTGCGCCGAGACCGTCGAACTGGGCGGCACCCAGATCATGTTCCAGGGCGGCCACCACCCGGACTACGGCGTCGAGTACTACGAGAAGCACTTCTCGGCCATCAAGAAGGCGTTCCCCCAGCTGGTGATCCACTCGCTGGGCGCCTCCGAGGTCGAGCACATGGCGCGCATCTCGGGCGTATCGGTCGAGGAGGCGATCCGCCGCATCCACGCCGCGGGTCTGGACTCGTTCGCGGGCGCGGGCGCCGAGCTGCTGCCCGAGCGGCCGCGCAAGGCCATCGCCCCGCTGAAGGAGTCCGGCGAGCGGTGGCTGGAGATCATGGAGATCGCCCACAACCTCGGGGTCGAGTCCACCTCCACGATGCTCATGGGCACCGGTGAGACCAACGCCGAGCGGATCGAGCACCTCCGCATGATCCGCGACGTACAGGACCGGACGGGCGGCTTCCGCGCCTTCATCCCGTACACCTACCAGCCCGAGAACAACCACCTGAAGGGCCAGACGCAGGCGACCGTCTTCGAGTACCTGCGGATGATCGCGATCGCCCGGCTCTTCCTCGACAACGTGGCCCACATCCAGGGCTCCTGGCTGACCGTCGGCAAGGAGGCCGGACAGCTGTCGCTGCACTACGGAGCGGACGACCTGGGCTCGGTGATGCTGGAGGAGAACGTGGTCTCCTCCGCCGGTGCGAAGCACCGCTCCAACCGGATGGAGCTGCTCCACCTCATCCGCACGGCCGGGCGGGTGCCCGCGCAGCGCGCGACCACGTACGAGCACCTGGTGGTGCACGACGACCCGGCGAACGACCCGGTGGACGACCACGTCGTCTCGCACCTGTCCTCGACGGCGATCGACTCCGGCAAGGCGCACCCCGAGCTGAAGCTGATCGACGCCTCCTGATGCGCACGCTCCACGCGGCGCCCGTCGTCCGGTACACCCTCGGCGAGGGCGCGGTCCTGCACGACGGCGCGGTCCTGGTCGACGGCGGCCGCGTCGCGGCCATCGGCCCCCTGGACGAGCTGCGGGCCGCGCATCCGCAGGCCCGGGTGCGGCAGTGGCCCGGCACCCTCGGCCCCGCCCTCGTCCACGACGGGCCGGTGCCGGACGCGCCGACGCCCCGGGAGCGGATCCACGCCCTGCTGCGGCTGGGCGCGACGGCGGTCCTGGCGGAGCACGTCGCCGATCCCGGGCTGCGCGCCGCCGCGGAACGCAACGAGGTCGCCGTCCACGACGCCCCGCCGGGCCCGCCCGCCCTGGCCGAGGCCGGGCGTGCCGATCTGGCGGTCTTCGGCGCGGACGGGGCCTGCCTGGCCACCGTGCTCGCCGGGCGCCTGGTGCACCGCCGCCGCTGACCTGGCCGCTGACCCCGCCGCTGCCCCCCGCCGCCGGCTTCCGCACCGGGCGGCGCGTCGTGCCCCCTGCGCGGGGCGAGCGTGGGGGCGAGGTGAACAATGGGCGGGTGACCCGAGCATCCCTGGACAAGCAGCCGCACGAAGTCGCCGCCATGTTCGACGACGTGGCGGCCAACTACGACCTGACCAACGACGTGCTGTCGCTCGGCCAGGCCCGGCTGTGGCGCAAGGAGGTCGCCCGCGCCGTCGACGCCCGCCCCGGGGACCGGGTGCTCGACCTCGCCGCCGGTACGGGCACCTCGTCGCTGCCCTACGCGGCGGCCGGTGCGTACGTGGTGCCGTGCGACTTCTCGCTCGGCATGCTCCGCGAGGGCAAGCGCCGTCATCCGCGGCTGCCGCTGACGGCGGGCGACGCGACCCGGCTGCCCTTCGCGGACGGCGTCTTCGACGCCGTCACGATCTCCTTCGGGCTGCGCAACGTGCAGAACACCGAGGGGGCGCTGCGCGAGATGCTGCGGGTGACCCGGCCGGGCGGGCGGCTGGTCGTCTGCGAATTCAGCCACCCCACCTGGGCCCCGTTCCGCACGGTCTACACCGAGTACCTGATGCGGGCGCTGCCGCCGATCGCGACGGCGGTCAGCAGCAGCCCGGACGCGTACGTCTACCTCGCCGAGTCCATCCGCGCCTGGCCCGACCAGCCTCGGCTTGCCGCCCGCCTCCGCGAAGCCGGCTGGACCCGCCCGGCCTGGCGCAATCTGACCGGCGGCATCGTGGCTCTGCACCGCGCCACCCGCCCCTGACGCGGCGGCCCCGCCGACCGGTTCACAGGTCCAGGCGGAAGCAGAGGGCGGGGGACTTCGACACGGGCGTCACCAGGTGCTCGGCCACCCGCATGCCCAGCCGCCGCGCCACCGCGATCGACCGCGTGTTGTGCTCGTGCACCATCGCCACCACGTGCCCGATCCCGGCCGCCCGCACCCGTTCCAGGGCGGCCCGCGCGGCGACCGTGGCGTACCCCCTGCCCGAGTGGGCGCGCCCCAGCCGCCAGCCGATCTCGATCTCGCCCGCCGGTCCCCAGTCGTGGGGCCACGGCTGGGCGCCGGTGAAGCCCACCACCTCGCCCGAGGCGTCGAGCAGCGTGTAGAAGCAGCAGCCGTGCCGTTCGGCGTGATCGCGCTGGCGGGCGGTGAACTCCTCGTAGTGGGCGAGGGTCTGGGACGCACCGCCGTGGAACTCCATCACCTCCGGGTCGTCGAAGGCCCGGTGCCAGGCGGCGGCGTCCTCGGGGGTGGGTACGCGGAGCCGTATCACAGGCCGGGTCACGGTCATGGGAGGGCCGCCCTTCGCAGGTGCAGGAGTACGCCCCCATAGACTGCACTTGTCCAGTGCCCGGCGCGACCGGCACGCTGTTACCCAGGCCACGGGAGACCCTGCGTGAGCGAGACCGCACCCACCGCGAGCGCCACCGGAAGCGCATCCTCCGGGATCTCGGAGCGCAGCGCCGATGTGATCGTCGTCGGCGCCGGACCGGCCGGTTCCACTACGGCGTACCACCTGGCCAAGTCGGGACTCGACGTCCTGCTGCTGGAGAAGACGGCGTTCCCGCGCGAGAAGGTGTGCGGCGACGGTCTGACCCCGCGCGCGACCAAGCAACTCGTCGCGATGGGCATCGACATCTCCGAGGAGGCGGGCTGGCTGCGCAACCGCGGCCTGCGGATCATGGGCGGCGGCCTGCGGCTGGAGCTGGACTGGCCGGACCTGGCGGCGTACCCCAACTACGGTCTGGTGCGTAAGCGCGACGACTTCGACGACCAGCTGGCCCGGCAGGCCCAGAAGGCCGGGGCGCGGCTGTACGAGCGCTGCAACGTGACCGCCCCCATCGTCGACGACCGCACCGGCCGCATCACCGGTGTCGAGGCGAAGCTGGGCGAGGAGAAGACGCGGGTCACCTTCCACGCCCCGCTGGTCGTCGCCGCCGACGGCAACTCCACCCGGCTCTCCCTCGCCATGGGCCTGCACCGGCGCGAGGACCGCCCGATGGGCGTGGCGGTGCGCACGTACTTCACCTCGCCCCGCCACGACGACGACTACCTCGAATCCTGGCTGGAGTTGTGGGACCGGCGCGGCGCGGAGGACCGGCTGCTGCCCGGCTACGGCTGGATCTTCGGCATGGGTGACGGCACCAGCAACGTCGGTCTGGGCGTGCTCAACACCTCGGCCTCCTTCAAGGAGCTGGACTGGCGCGAGATCCTCAAGGCGTGGTGCGCGTCCATGCCGGAGGAGTGGGGCTACACCCCGGACAACATGACCGGCCCGATCCGCGGCGCGGCCCTCCCCATGGCCTTCAACCGGCAGCCGCACTACACCCGTGGGCTGCTGCTGGTCGGTGACGCGGGCGGCATGGTCAACCCGTTCAACGGCGAGGGCATCGCCTATGCGATGGAATCCGGGCAGATCGCGGCGGACGTGATCGTCCAGGCCCACTCCCGCGCCACCCCGGCCCAGCGCGAAATGGCCCTGCGGCGCTATCCGCAGGTCCTCAAGGACGTGTACGGCGGCTACTACACGCTGGGCCGCGCGTTCGTGAAGCTGATCGGCAACCCGAAGGTGATGAAGCTGGCGACGGAGCGCGGGCTCACGCATCCGATGCTGATGCGCTTCACGCTGAAGCTGCTGGCCAACCTGACGGACCCGACGGGCGGCGACGCGATGGACCGCATCATCAACGCCCTGACGAAGGTGGCACCGCGCGCCTGACGCTCAACGGAGTTCCGGTGGGTCAGGCGTCGGGGCTCGCGCTGGTGATCACGCCGAACGGGGCCCCGGCCACGTCCGTCAGCCACGCCATCCGCCCGATGCCCTCCGACGTCATGGCGGGCATCAGCACGGACCCGCCCAGCTCCTGACCCTTCGCGACGACCCGGTCGCAGTCCGCCACCTCGAAGTACGGCAGCCACTGCGGCGGCGTCGAATGCCCCTCCTGGAGCTGGGCGACGCCGCCGAAGGTGTCGTCCTTGCCGCCGCCGGCGGTGGACAGGACGGTGTACGTCCCGCCGGGGAACGACATCTCCTCGGTCTCCCAGCCGAATACGGTGCGGTAGAAGACGCGGGCCGCGGCGGGGTCGGGGGAGTGCAGCTCGGTCCAGCACAGCGAGCCGGGCTCGGTCACCGCCTCCAGACCGGCCGTCTTGCCCGGCTGCCAGACCGCGAACCGGGCGCCTCCGGGGTCGGTGAACTGCCCCATCCGCCCCTCGTCGAAGACGTCGAACGGCGCGGCGCGCACGTGGCCGCCCGCCTGCTCGACGGAGCGCGCGGTGGCGTCGGCGTCGGAGGTCTGGAAGTACGGGGTCCAGGCGGACCGGGCCCCGGCGTTGGTGAGCGGGCCGAGGGCGGCCACGGTCTTGCGGCCGTGGGTGAAGAATCCGTATCCGCCCGCTTCGGGACCGGCCGACTCGAAGGACCAGCCCAGCAGCCCGCCGTAGAAGGTCCGGGCCGCCTCGGTGTCGGGGGCGCCGAGATCCAGCCAGTTGGGTGCGCCGGGAACGAAATCGGTGGTGAGCATGGCTGCTCCTTCAACGATCGTGCGCGAGGGGCTCATGTGGTGCTCTGACGACAGTTCTCAGTCTGGCACCGGGCGGTCGCGCGGGCCCGCCGACGGTGGTGACATGGAAGTGAGGGGGGGGCGCCGTGCGCGTCCGCCGCGGCGACGCCGGATCGATCGGGCCCACGGGCCGGTTCTAGGCGGCAGTGGGCCTTCAGGAGGTACACCATGACGAAGGCCGCAGACATCATGCACCCGGGCGCACAGTGGATTCCGGCCACGGAGAACCTGGAACGCGCCGCGCAGCTGATGCGCGATCTGGACGTGGGGGCCCTGCCCATCAGCGACAGCCAGGAGCGGCTGTGCGGCATTCTCACCGACCGCGACGTCGTCGTCGGGTGTGTGTCCCAGGGCCGCGATCCGGCCCGGATGACGGCGGGGGACCTCGCCAAGGGCACGCCGCGCTGGATCAGCTCGGACGCCGACGTCTCGGAGGTGCTGCGGGAGATGGAGGATCACCGGATCCGCAGGCTGCCGGTGATCGACAAGAACAAGCGGCTGGTCGGCATGATCAGCGAGGCGGACCTGGCCCGGCACCTCTCCGAGCAGCAGATCAGTGAGTTCGTGGAGAAGGTCTACGCCACGTAGACAGCCGTGAGGCCGCCGTTCCGCTTCGAGCGGCGAGGAACGGCGGCCCCATGGCCGAAAACAGCCTTCAGCTTCTGAGGCGGCTCAGACGGCTCAGACGGCTCAGGCGACTCTCAGAGGACGCGTACGGCTCCGGTCGGCTGGTCGTAGTCCAGCGGACGCTCGACGATGCCCGTGCTCGGGTTCTGGGCGCCGATGAACTTGCCGTCGCCGATGTAGACGCCGACGTGGTACGCGCTGCCGGAGCTGCCCCAGTAGAGCAGATCGCCCGGCTGGAGGTTGTCCAGCGAGACCTGGGTGCCGGCGGTGGACTGGTCCTGCGAGACCCGCGGCAGGTCGACGCCGACCTGCTTGAACGCGGCCTGGGTCAGACCGGAGCAGTCGTAGGAGGACGGCCCGCTGGATCCCAGCACATACGCCTTGCCCAGCTGTGCCTTGAGGAAGCTGATCACCGCGGCGGCGTTGCCGGTGGCGTTGGAGACCGAGGTGGTGGAGAGAGTGGCGCGCTCGGCGGAGCGGGACGCCTTCTCGGCCCGGGCCTCGGCGGCCTTCTTGGCGGCGGCGCGGCGAGCTTCGGCCTCGCGCTCCTTCTTGTCGGCCACCGCCTTGGCCTTCTTGGCGGCGGTCTTGGCCTGGGCGGCGGCCTGGTCCTGCTGGGCCTGGAGCTCATAACCGGAAGCCGCCTGCTCGGTGGCGTCAGCGGTCTGGGCGGCCGTGCTCGCCAGCGATTCGCTGACGGTCGGCATTTCGAGCGTCGCCTCGGGGGCGGCGGGCTCGGCGGCGGAGGCGGGCATAGCGGCGCCGGCCACCGCGAGGGTGAGGAAGCCACCGGTCACCCCTGCGCGGAGTGCACGCGTGGGAGCTGCGGCACGGCGGGGCTTCCGGTGGCTGGGTATGTGTGCGATCGGGGACATAGGTCACTGGGTACCAGGGCCCAAAGGCCCGGATCAACAAAAGTGGGCTGCGCCACATTTGACGCGCACACGCTCAAAATCCGGGCTAAATGATCTTCATCGCGCGCGCCGGTGCCATGTCCGAATTCCTCGATCATGTGCGTACGCATGGCATTTGGCGTCGCGCGGTAACGGCGGGCGGCCTATCACCGATGCGGCCCGCATACCAATGGTTCCCTTCAAATCGAGATCCACAACTACTTCCGGGGTGGGATACCTCACTCCCCCGTGTCCTATTTGTGGCGCTCGTGAACGGACGCGCGAAGCGGCGATCAAGGGGTGCCGGATCGCGGCTCGGGTCGGGGTCGAGTGAGGGGTCGGGGAGGGGTCGAGTGCGGGTCACTCAGGAGGATGGGGAGCCAATATCAGCTGACGGTGTCCGTCTCAAATTTGCCTGTATGTACCATGTCTTGGTAGGGGCGCACCGCGCTCACCTGTGATGACATCCTCGATTGTCACCTCTCGTGACCGAATGGATGCTTCACGTACAAGATCACCGCTCATCCGACTTCATGATCCTTCGTCAGGTGGTGGAGATCACAAAGACGTTGGCGTACCCCGTGTCGCAGATCACAGACCGACGGGCATAAGATGCAGGCGAAACGGGCTTGTGAACTGCCTCACATGAACGCGATCTTCGTGGGGTCGGGGCACGTCCGTACGGTCCGCCAGCCAGTCATCGTCGACTGAAGGGAGCGAGGACGGTGAACGCATACGCGCCCATCCTCGTACTGGGAGCACTCGGGGCAGGTTTTGCGATCTTCTCGGTGGTCATGGCCGCGATCATCGGCCCCAAGCGCTACAACCGGGCCAAGCTCGAGGCCTACGAGTGCGGCATCGAACCGACTCCGCATCCGGCCGGCGGTGGGCGCTTCCCCATCAAGTACTACCTGACGGCGATGCTCTTCATCGTCTTCGACATCGAGATCGTCTTCCTCTACCCCTGGGCCGTCACCTTCGACGCCCTGGGGCTGTTCGGGCTCGTGGAGATGCTCCTCTTCGTGCTCACCGTCTTCGTCGCCTACGGGTACGTCTGGCGGCGCGGCGGCCTGGAGTGGGACTAAAGGGGCTCAAGAGGAGATAGGGGAAACAGCGCATGGGTATCGAAGAGAAACTTCCGAGCGGGTTCCTGCTGACCACCGTCGAACAGGCCGCCGGGCTGGCCCGTAAGTCCTCCGTCTTCCCGGCCACCTTCGGCCTGGCCTGCTGCGCCATCGAGATGATGACGACGGGTGCCGGGCGCTACGACCTCGCCCGCTTCGGCATGGAAGTCTTCCGCGGCTCGCCCCGGCAGGCCGATCTGATGATCGTCGCCGGGCGGGTCAGCCAGAAGATGGCCCCGGTGCTGCGCCAGGTCTACGACCAGATGCCGAACCCGAAGTGGGTCATCTCAATGGGCGTGTGCGCCTCCACCGGCGGCATGTTCAACAACTACGCGATCGTGCAGGGCGTCGACCACATCGTGCCCGTCGACATCTATCTGCCCGGCTGTCCGCCGCGCCCCGAGATGCTCATGGACGCGATCCTCAAACTGCACCAGAAGATCCGCGAGGAGAAGCTCGGCGTGAACCGCGAGCGTGCGGCCCGTGAGGCGGAGGAAGCGGCGATGAAGGCGCTCCCGACGATCGAGATGAAGGGGCTGCTGAGGTGACAGCGAACGGTAACGGGGTCAATCCCGAGAAGGACCTCAACGCCGAGAACCTCCCCGGCCGCCGTGGTGACCAGGGCGAGGCCATCCGCGTCCAGCGCGGCATGTTCGGCGCGAACAACGGCGGCGACACCACCGGCTACGGCGGTCTGGTGCGCCCCGTACGGCTGCCCGGCCAGGCCAGCCGCCCGTACGGGGGCTGGTTCGACGAGGTCGCCGACGAGCTGGAGGGCGCGCTGGAGGAGCAGTCGCTGCTCCCGGACAACGCGATTGAGAAGACCGTCGTGGACCGTGACGAGCTCACCTTCCACATCGCCCGCGAGCACCTGCCGAGGGTCGCCCGGACCCTGCGCGACGACCCGGCGCTCCGCTTCGAGCTGTGCACGGGCGTCAGCGGCGTTCACTTCCCCGGCGACAAGGGCCGTGAGCTGCACGCCGTCTACCACCTGCGGTCGATCACCCATAACCGGGTGATCCGGCTGGAGGTGAGCGCCCCGGACGGCGATCCGCACATCCCGTCGATCGTCGACGTCTATCCGACCAACGACTGGCACGAGCGGGAGACCTACGACTTCTTCGGCATCGTCTTCGACGGTCACCCCGCGCTCACGCGGATCATGATGCCGGACGACTGGCAGGGCTTTCCGCAGCGCAAGGACTACCCCCTCGGCGGCATCCCCGTCGAGTACAAGGGCGCCCAGATCCCGGCTCCGGACCAGCGGAGGTCGTACAGCTGATGTCTGCTACTCATGCAACGCCCTCCGCCTCCGCGCGCGAGACCACCGAGGGCACCGTCTACACCGTCACCGGCGGCGACTGGGACGAGGTCGTGGCCGCCGCGGCGAAGGCCGACGACGAGCGGATCATCGTCAACATGGGTCCGCAGCACCCCTCCACCCACGGGGTGCTCCGGCTGATCCTGGAGATCGACGGCGAGACGGTCACCGAGGCCCGCTGCGGAATCGGTTACCTGCACACCGGGATCGAGAAGAACCTCGAATTCCGGAACTGGACGCAGGGCACCACGTTCGTGACGCGCATGGACTACCTGACGCCCTTCTCCAACGAGGCGGCGTACTGCCTGGGCGTCGAGAAGCTGCTCGGCATCGAGGACCAGATCCCGGACCGCGCCACCATCATCCGGGTGCTGATGATGGAGCTGAACCGGCTCTCCTCCCACCTGGTGTGCATCGCCACCGGAGGCATGGAGCTGGGCGCGACCACCGTCATGATCTACGGCTTCCGCGACCGCGAACTGATCCTGGACCTCTACGAGCTGATCACCGGCCTGCGGATGAACCACGCGTACATCCGGCCCGGCGGTCTCGCCCAGGACCTGCCGCCCGGTGCCGTCGACCAGATCCGCGCGTTCCTGAAGACGATGCGCAAGAACCTGGTCGAGTACGACAAGCTCGCGACCGGGAACCCGATCTTCAAGGCCCGCCTCCAGGACGTCGGCTACCTCGACCTCGCGGGCTGCATGGCGCTCGGCGTGACCGGCCCGATACTGCGCTCCACCGGGCTGCCGCACGATCTGCGCAAGGCCCAGCCGTACTGCGGCTACGAGACGTACGACTTCGAGGTGCCGACCGCCGACACCTGCGACGCGTACGGCCGGTTCCTGATCCGGCTGGAGGAGATGCGCCAGTCGCTGCGGATCGTCGAACAGTGCCTGGACCGGCTGGAGCCCGGGCCGGTGATGGTCGCGGACAAGAAGATCGCCTGGCCCGCGCAGCTCGCGCTCGGGGCGGACGGACTGGGCAACTCCCTCGACCACATCAAGAACATCATGGGCACCTCGATGGAGGCCCTGATCCACCACTTCAAGCTGGTGACCGAGGGATTCCGGGTGCCGCCCGGACAGACGTACGTGGCCGTCGAGTCGCCCAAGGGCGAACTGGGCGTGCACATGGCCAGCGACGGAGGCACCCGCCCGTACCGCGTCCACTTCCGCGATCCGTCGTTCACCAATCTCCAGGCCGTGGCGGCCATGTGCGAGGGCGGCCAGGTCGCCGACGTGATCGTCGCCGTCGCGTCCATCGACCCCGTGATGGGAGGTGTCGACCGGTGACTGATGTGACTCTGGGCATGCCGCAGCTGCCGGCCCCCGACTACCCGGCCGAGGTGCGGTCCCGGCTGGAGGCGGACGCCGCGGAGGTGATCGCCCGCTACCCGGACAGCCGCAGCGCCCTGCTGCCGCTGCTGCACCTGGTGCAGTCCGAGGAGGGCCACGTCACCCGCACCGGCATCCGGTTCTGCGCCGAGGTGCTGGACCTGACCACCGCAGAGGTCACCGCGGTCGCCACCTTCTACACCATGTACCGGCGCAAGGCCTCGGGCGACTACCAGGTCGGGGTGTGCACCAACACCCTGTGCGCGGTGATGGGCGGGGACGCGATCTTCGAGGAGCTCCAGCACCATCTGGAGCTGGGCAACGGGGAGACCACCGAGGACGGCAAGGTCACCCTGGAGCACATCGAGTGCAACGCGGCCTGCGACTTCGCGCCCGTGGTGATGGTCAACTGGGAGTTCTTCGACAACCAGACGGTGGACTCCGCCAAGCAGCTGGTCGACGACCTCCGGGCGGGCCGCGGTGTCACCCCGACCCGCGGCGCGCCGCTGTGCACGTTCAAGGAGACCGCGCGCATCCTCGCCGGTTTCCCCGACCCGCGCCCCGGAGCCGTCGAGGCCGGTGGCTCCGCCGGTCCCGCCTCGCTCACCGGGCTGCGGCTGGCCAAGGGGGAGGAGGCGCCCGGCCGGGTCGTCTCGCCGCGGCACGGGGGAGCCCCGCAGGACGAGGCGCCGGCGACGCATCCCAGTTCGCACGACGCGCCGCAGCGGACCTCGGCCTCCGATCCGCACCACCCGGCAGGTCCGGTCGCCGAGGAGGGGGAGTGATGACCGTGACGACCGAGCGATCCGAGCACAGCCCCGAGAAGCTGCTCGCACCCGTGCTCTCCGCGCACTGGGACGAGGCCAACTCCTGGACGCTGCGCGCCTATCTGCGGCACGAGGGCTACCAGGGCAGCGCCAAGGCGCTCGCCATGGACCCCGACGCCGTGATCGCGCTGGTGAAGGACGCCGGACTGCGCGGCCGCGGCGGCGCGGGCTTCCCCACCGGAATGAAGTGGCAGTTCATTCCGCAGGGCGACGGCAAGCCGCACTACCTCGTCGTCAACGCCGACGAGTCGGAACCCGGCACCTGCAAGGACATCCCCCTCCTCTACGCCAATCCGCACGCCCTCATCGAGGGCATGGTCATCGCCTGTCACGCCATCCGCTCCGAACACGCCTTCATCTACCTGCGCGGTGAGACCGTGCCGGTGCTGCGCCGCCTGCACGAGGCCGTGCGCGAGGCCTACGAGGCGGGCTACCTGGGCACGGCCGAGCGGCGCAGGGAGAAGCTCGGGGTGGACGGACTTCCCGGTCTCGACATCACGGTGCACGCGGGCGCGGGTGCGTACATCTGCGGTGAGGAGACCGCGCTGCTGGACTCGCTGGAGGGCCGCCGCGGCCAGCCCCGGCTGCGGCCTCCTTTCCCCGCGGTCGCCGGTCTGTACGCGTGCCCCACTGTGGTGAACAACGTCGAATCCATCGCCTCGGTTCCCTCGATCCTGAACAAGGGCAAGGAATGGTTCCGTTCGATGGGCAGCGAGAAGTCCCCGGGCTTCACGCTCTACTCGCTGTCGGGCCATGTGGCCAACCCCGGCCAGTTCGAGGGTCCGCTCGGCATCACCCTGCGTCAGCTGCTCGACATGAGCGGCGGCATGCGCCCCGGCCACCGGCTGAAGTTCTGGACGCCCGGCGGCTCGTCCACCCCGCTGCTCACCGAGGAGCACCTCGACGTCCCGCTGGACTACGAGGGCGTGGGCGCGGCCGGGTCGATGCTGGGCACCAAGGCCCTCCAGTGCTTCGACGAGACCACCTGCGTGGTGCGGGCGGTGACCCGCTGGACCGAGTTCTACGCGCATGAGTCCTGCGGCAAGTGCACACCCTGCCGCGAGGGCACGTACTGGCTGGTGCAGCTGCTGCGCGACCTGGAGGCCGGCAAGGGGCGCATGACCGACCTCGACAAGCTGGCCGACATCGCCGACAACATCAACGGCAAGTCGTTCTGCGCGCTGGGCGACGGCGCCGCCAGCCCCATCTTCTCCTCGCTCAAGTACTTCCGCGCCGAGTACGAGCAGCACATCACCGGCGGAGGCTGTCCCTTCGACCCGGCCAAGTCCACCGTCTGGGCCGACGAGCCGCGCACCACTCATCTGGGGGTGACCGCATGACCGTGACCACCAACGCACCCTCGGGAGGCGGGGAGGCGGCGGTGCCGCGAGAGGACCTGGTCTCCGTCACCATCGACGGGATCGAGATCTCCGTCCCGAAGGGGACGCTGGTCATCCGCGCCGCCGAACTCCTCGGGATCGAGATCCCGCGCTTCTGCGACCATCCGCTGCTCGACCCCGCGGGCGCCTGCCGCCAGTGCATCGTCGAGGTGGAGGGCCAGCGCAAGCCGATGGCCTCCTGCACCATCACCTGCACCGACGGAATGGTCGTGAAGACCCAGCTCACCTCGCCGGTCGCCGAGAAGGCGCAGCGCGGGGTGATGGAGCTGCTGCTGATCAACCACCCGCTGGACTGCCCGGTCTGCGACAAGGGCGGTGAATGCCCGCTCCAGAACCAGGCGATGAGCGCCGGACAGTCCGACAGCCGCTTCGAGGGCCACAAGCGGACGTTCGCCAAGCCGGTCCCGGTCTCGGCCCAGGTGCTGCTGGACCGCGAGCGCTGTGTGCTGTGCGCGCGCTGCACCCGCTTCTCCAACCAGATCGCGGGCGACCCGATGATCGAGCTGCTGGAGCGCGGCGCGCTCCAGCAGGTGGGCACGGGGGAGGGCGACCCGTTCGAGTCGTACTTCTCCGGCAACACCATCCAGATCTGCCCGGTCGGCGCGCTCACCTCGGCCGCGTACCGGTTCCGCTCCCGCCCCTTCGACCTGGTCTCCTCGCCGAGCGTGTGCGAGCACTGCGCGGGCGGCTGCGCGACCCGCACCGACCACCGGCGCGGCAAGGTGATGCGGCGGCTCGCCGCGGACGACCCCGAGGTCAACGAGGAGTGGATCTGCGACAAGGGGCGCTTCGGCTTCCGCTACGCCCAGCTTCCCGACCGGCTCTCCACCCCGCTGGTGCGGAACCGCGAGTCGGGCAAGCTGGAACCGGCGGGCTGGCCCGAGGCCCTGGCCGCGGCGGCCGAGGGGCTGGCCGCGGCGCGCGGCCGCACCGGGGTGCTGACCGGTGGCCGGCTGACCGTCGAGGACGCGTACGCGTACGCCAAGTTCGCGCGGACCGTCCTGGAGACCAACGACATCGACTTCCGGTCCCGGGAGCACAGCGACGAGGAGGCCGACTTCCTGGCCGCCCACATCGCGGGCCGCGGCCGTGACCTGGACGGCAGCGGACTGACGTACGCCGCGCTGGAGAAGGCGCCCGCGGTGCTGCTGGCCGGGTTCGAGGCCGAGGAGGAGGCGCCCGGCGTCTTCCTGCGGCTGCGCAAGGCGCACCGCAAGCACGGCCAGCGCACCTTCTCGCTCGCCACCCACACCACCCGGGGCCTGGAGAAGGCGGGCGGCACCCTGCTGCCGGCCGCGCCCGGCACCGAGACCGAGTGGCTGGACGCGATCGCGGGACGCACGGGTCTGGACGAGGACGGCGAGCGGGCCGCCGACGCGCTGCGCCAGGAGGGCGCGGTCATCGTCGTCGGCGAGCGGCTGGCGTCGGTGGCGGGCGGACTGACCGCCGCCGTACGGGCCGCGGCCGCCACCGGCGCCACGCTCGCGTGGATCCCGCGTCGGGCGGGCGAGCGCGGCGCGATCGAGGCGGGGGCGCTGCCCGGGCTGCT
>NZ_RIBZ01000858.1:0-22252 GCF_003721215.1 Streptomyces botrytidirepellens | reverse complement strand
CCGCCGCCCCGGCGGGGGCCGCCGAGGAGACCGCCGTCCTGCCGACGCCGGTCCCGGCCGCCGAGCCGCCGCAGGCCGCACGGTCCCGGCGCGGTCGGCATCAGCAGCAACAACAGCAACAGCAGCCGCCGAAGCCCACCGGCTCCCCCTTCGCGATCCGCCCCGGCCGTCCGGGCGACCGGCCGCCGCCCTCCGAGTTCGACGGGCTGTTCCGGGCCGAGGGCGGCGCCGCGGGCGCCGGTGCCGGGGCCGATTCCCCCGGCGAGACGCAGCAGCTGCCGCAGTTCACCGCCCCGGCCCCGGCGGACAGCGGCGGCGGGCACGGTGGCCGAGGCGCCCGCGCCGGCAGCCGTCGCCGGATGTCGCCCGCCGTGCTCATCGGCATCGTGATCGCGGGCTGCGGGATCGCCGGGCTCGCCGCCGGAGCCGCGCTCAGCGCGGGCGGTGACGACGAGAAGAAGGACGACAACACGACGCTGGGCAGCTCGGAGCCGAGCGCCACCGAGGACGAGCCGTCCAAGACGGCCGATCCCGCGGAGCCGCAGGCGAAGGCGCTGGACGCGCTGCTCAAGGACAGCAACAACAGCCGCTCGGCGGTGATCAACGCCGTGAACAACATCAAGTCCTGCAAGGCCCTGCCCAAGGCCGCCTCGGACCTGCGGACGGCCGCCCGACAGCGCAACGACCTGGTGACCCGGCTGGGCAAGCTGACCGTCGACAAGCTGCCGAACCAGGCCCAGCTGACCGCGTCGCTGACCAAGGCGTGGAAGTCCTCCGCGCAGGCCGACAACCAGTACGCGGCGTGGGCCGATCAGGCCCGCGGCAAGAAGGGCTGTTCCAAGGGCCAGGCCCGCCGGACCGGGCGGGTCGGGGCCGCCGAGCGGGCCAGCGGCGAGGCGACCGCGGCCAAGCGGAAGGCCGCCGAGCTGTGGAACCCGCTCGCCGGGAAGTACGGCCTCACCAAACACGAGGCCACCCAGCTGTGAGCCGTTGAGCCGACAGGACGACGGGTTCAGGGACCCTGGACCCGTCGACGCCGCCGGAATCAGGCGGTCGGGGTGAATCGGGCCGCTCAGTCCCGGGGGCCGTACCGCTCCAGCGTCTTCGCCACGTCGACGAACCCCTTGCGCACCGCGACCAGCCGCCCGTCGCGCACCACCTGGTAGGTGACGTCGGCGTTCACGATCCGCGGGTAGTCCGGCACGTTCAGCGGGTCGTTGTAGCCCCAGCGCAGCGGGGGTGTCAGCCCGCCGGTGTCGACCTTGTGGCCGTGGTCCAGCGCGTTGCGCACGGTGCGCGCGCTGATGCCGTCCGGCTTCAGGGACATCAGCACGGAGCGCAGCGCGGTGTAGGCGATCCAGGTCGTCTGGGTTCCGGCGTCGTCGGGGTCGATGCGGTTGTCGTCGAAGGCGTACTTGTTGATCACCTTCTTCATGGGACCCCAGCGCGGATCGTCCGGGGCCGGGTACCAGCCCGTGGCGTACGTCCCCTCCAGCGGGCTGCTGCTGCCGCCCGTGCTGTCGATCAGGGACTGCCGGACGCTGCCCATGATGGAGGCGATCCGGACCTTCGGGTGATCCTCCTGGACGCGCCGGAAGGAGTCGAAGAAGGTGCCCGTGCGGTTGCCGAGCGCGGCGGTGACGCAGGAGCTGTCCATCTCCGCGCCCGCGGTGGCGGAGCCCAGGGAGCTGTCGGCGCCGACGTCCTTCAGGGCGGTGCTGGCCTGCGAGCTGTAGTCGCCCGCGCCCTCGGGGGCGCGGATGTCGTGGGCGGGCCGGCGGCCCGCGGCCTTGAGGCCGGCGTCGAGGAGTTCGGGGAGTTCGTCGCCCGCGATGGTGTCGGGGCGTACCAGCGAGACGCGTTCGCAGCGGGAGCCGAGCTGGCGGCCGTTGCCCGCGAGCAGCGCGGCCTGGCCGCCGTTGACCGGGTAGGAGTACGGGCTGTTGAACTCCTCCTGGGTCAGCCCGTAGCCGCCGAGGTACGGGATGCCCGCGACCTCCAGCGGGGAGGTGAAGGAGCGGCCGTGCTGGCTGTACGAGCCGACGACCGCGACGGCCTTCGCTTTGCCCGCCTCCTGCGCGCAGCGCGCGGCCTGGACCGAGTCGTTGCGCTCGTTGCAGGTGATCACCTTGAGCTTGCGGCCGTGGATGCCGCCGCTGGCGTTGACCCAGCGGGCGTACGCCTGCGCCATGGCGGGCATTCCCGGCATATTGGTCGCCTTGGTGCCCTCGGGGGCCCATGTCATCACGACGATGGGCTTGTCGTTGTCGGACCCCTTCGCCATCCCTGGCAGCGAGCCGCAGCCGGTCAGCGAGGAGGCGCCGGCAGCGGTGCACAGTACGGTGACGGCGGCTGCTCGGAGGGGGCGGGGGGAGGGGCGTCGCCGTCGGGTCATGGTATGGGAGCCTGGTGCTCCGGACGGAACACTTCCGCTCTGTCGGGGAACGCACAGGTATCGGGAAGGTGAACACCCGGGGGTCGATGCGTCCCCGTGTGTGAAGAACGTACGATCGATCACTGTGCAAGGTTCGGAGAAGTCTTCCCGTCGCGGCCATCGCTCGACCACCATGGGCGGTATGCCTGTCAACGACATGCCGTGGTGGCGCTGGCGTACCAACGTGCGCTCGGGGCTGCACATGCTCTCTGACCCGGTCTTCCAGCAGGAGTGCTGGCTGGCGGGGCAATCCGGATACGGCGACGTCACCGACGCGGTCTACCGGCTGGTCGAGGACACCTGGCTGGACAACTGGTCCGCCGAGAAGTACGTCGGAACGATCTTCCGCGACTCCCAGGAGGCGGCGCTCGTCGACGTCGCCGTGCTGCGGGTCCTGAGGATCCTGCACCAGGTCGGCGCGGACGCCCCGGTCTCGGCGTACCTCGAACACCACGGCTGGCCGGAGGCGGTGCGGGCGGCCCGCGACGCCCATGTGCGGCTGGCCACCAACGACGGCGAGGATCCGGACGCCCCGCCGCGCACCCTGGAGGTACTGTCGATCATGACGCGGGTCGCCTAGTCGCCTAGGGGGCAAGACGCCCCCTGGCGGCGACGGTCCTGAGTGGTGTCGCGGGTGTGCGACGCTATGGAGTCATGAGCGAGTCGCATTCTGTTCCCGACCAGTACATCCTCACGCTGTCCTGCCCGGACAAGCAGGGCATCGTGCACGCCGTGTCGAGTTTCCTCTTCATGACCGGCTGCAACATCGAGGACAGCCAGCAGTTCGGGGACCGCGACACGGGGCTCTTCTTCATGCGGGTGCACTTCCGCGCCGTCTCCCCGGTGAAGGTGGAGGACCTGCGGGCGAGCTTCGCGGCGGTCGGGGAGTCCTTCGGGATGGACTGGCAGATCCACCGGGCGGACCAGAAGATGCGCGTCGTGCTGATGGTCAGCAAGTTCGGGCACTGCCTGAACGACCTGCTGTTCCGCTCCCGGATCGGCGCACTCCCGGTGGAGATCGCGGCGGTGGTCTCCAACCACACCGACTTCCAGGAGCTGGTGGGCTCGTACGGGATCCCGTTCCGGCACATCCCGGTGACGAAGGACACCAAGGCGCAGGCAGAGGCGGAGCTGCTGGAGCTGGTGCGGGCGGAGAACGTCGAGCTGGTGGTGCTGGCCCGTTACATGCAGGTGCTCTCGGACGACCTGTGCAAGCAGCTGTCCGGCCGGATCATCAACATCCACCACTCCTTCCTCCCGAGCTTCAAGGGAGCCAAGCCGTACCACCAGGCCCATGCGCGCGGGGTGAAGCTGATCGGTGCGACGGCGCACTACGTGACGGCCGACCTGGACGAGGGCCCGATCATCGAGCAGGAGGTCGAGCGCGTCGGCCACGAGCTGACCCCGGACCAGCTGGTGGCGGTCGGTCGCGACGTGGAGTGCCAGGCGCTGGCCCGCGCGGTGAAGTGGCACAGCGAGCGCCGCGTGCTGCTGAACGGCCACCGGACGGTCGTCTTCGGCTGATCGAGCCGGATACGGCTGATTACAGCCGCGACAGCGAGGCCGTCGCGAACAGCACGTCGCGGATCGCCTCCACGTCCCCGAGCTGCCCCACCGCCGCCTCCTGCGGCGGCACATGCCCGGCGGCCAGCTGGTAGAACGTCTCCGGGTCGAGCGCGATGTGGGCCACCGCCTCCTCCGCGGTGCCCACGGCGGCCGGCGAGTCCAGCGGGATGTACCAGTTGCCGCCGCCGGTGCCCTCGACCTCCAGATGGAGCGTACGGCCCGGGGCGCCCGCCTCGACCAGACGGCGCGGCGGTGCGGCGAGCCCGGCGCGGCGCCGCTGGGCCAGCGCGTCGGGCAGCAGCCGGGCGCACAGGTCGATCATGGCCTTGAGGTGGGCGGAGCCGGGGAGTTCATACGGATAGTCGACGGCCTCGGCGATGTCCCCGGCGTGCACCCAGCACTCGAAGGCACGGTCCAGGAACGCGTCGCGGACCGGCAGGGTGAAGTCCCCGAACGGAACGGAGAGATCCGAGGCCCCGCGCCCGGCGAACGACACCGTACGGACCAGCGCGTGCCCCTGCTCCCGCCACAACTCCCGCAGCAGGGTGGACGGCCCGGTCCCGCCCGCGGCGTCGGGCTCCGCGTGCCAGTACGCCTCCGTACGGGCCGCGAGCGAGCCGGGGGCGTGGTCGCCGAGCGGATCGGGCAGCCCGAGGGACGCGGCGACGACGCCGTCCACCACCATCAGGTGCCCGATCACCCCGGCGACGGTGGTGTCCCGGCCGGTGAGCCGTCGGCCGTCGTACCACTTGAGCCGCACCGGAGCGCGCCACTCGGCCTCGCCCATGTCCCGCAGCAGCGCGTCCAGCCGGGCGGCCTCCGCGTCGTACGCGGCGGCCCAGCCGGGCACCGGTATCCGCGCGGGGCGGCGGCCGAGGCACCCGGCCAGCACCCGGGAGCGGAGCAGCGGGTCGAGGTCGAGGTTGTGCTCGGCGTGCAGCAGCCCCACGGCCTCGCGCAGCCGCAGGGCTTCCTCGGCGCAGGAGGTGCAGTGGTTGAGGTGGGCCTCGACGGCGGCCGTCTCGTCGGGGGAGCAGGCGGTGAGCGCCCAGGCGCCGAGGAGCGACCGCAGGACGTCGTGGGAGGGCGGTCGGTGTGTGGCGGATGTCTCTGATGTGTCGGTTTGCCGGGGCAACGGAGGCGCCTCGGCGGGACTTTCCGGGCTATTCGGCCCTTCAGGGCTTTCCGCCTCTTCCGGGCTTTCCTGGCCTTCCGGTTCCTCCGGGGACTCCGGTTCGGGCAGCAGTGGCAGGAGGCCCGGCCAGCCGCTGGTGTCCTCGGCGGCGTTGCGCGGGGTCGGGATGCGGGGCGGCCCGGCCGGTTCGGGGGGAGTGCCCGACGGGTTGCCGGGCCCGTCTCTGCCGTCGCCGGAGCCCTCGCCGTACTCGGGGATGTCGCCGGGGTCGTATCGCTCCGGGCCGCCCGCGCCGCTCACAGCGCCCGCCCGTAACCGGGAGGCGCCATGGTGCGCGGCGGTGGGACGTAGGCCGTGGACAGCAGTTGGAGCCCGAGCCGCAGGCGGCGCCTGGCCTCGTCCTCGGTCACGCCGAGGGCGGCGGCGGCCTGGCGGTAGTCGCGGCGGTCGAAGTAGGCCAGCTCCAGAGCGGCGCGCAGCGGGGCGGGCATGGACGTGACGATGTAGTCGGCGCGGGCCGCGACGGAGGCGTCGCGGATGCGCTCCTCGGCGGCGACGTCATCGCCGCCCTCGCCGCCCTCGCCGTCCTCGGCGGTCTGCGACCGGAGCCGGTGCACCGCCTGGCGGTGGGCGAGCGTGGCGATCCAGGAGCGCAGGGAGCCCTGTTTGGGGTCGTACGCGTCCGGGTTCTCCCAGACGTAGGCGTACACCTCGCGCGTGATGCGGTCCGCCGCGTCCTCGTCCTCCAGGACGCGATGGGCGAGATGGTGGACGAGGGAGGCGAAGCGGTCGTACAGCTCGCCGAGCGCGGCGGCTTCGCCGCGCGCCAGCCGCTGTTGCATCCTGCGGTCCCAGCGGGGCGGTGCGTCGTTCGCCATGCGGCCCCCATCCCTGTTCGTCGGCCGGGTCTCCTGGCACTATGCCCACCTTCATATCGAATGTAGTGCCGGGGGCTGACACAACGCGCCTCCATGCGGCAAAGTGCGGCACAACGCGGCTGCGGATGGTATTGGGCCGGTCACGGTGCGCAGGAGCGGTGGGACGAAACGCTTCGGCGGGGCATAGGCTCGTTCCTATGCCGTGAGACAGGGGGAGTTTTATGCGGTGCCGGGCGGGCAGCCGCTCTGGAACAGCAAATTCCGGTTAGCTGCGAGCGAAGGGCTTCGAGCGCGTGACGTTGAAGGTGATGGAGGACGGACGGGGGGAGTGGGTCGTCCTACAGGTTTCCGGCGAGATGGACCTCGTGACCTCGCCCGCGGTCCGGCAGCACGTGCACGACGCGGTCGCCGAGGGCCGCCACTCACTGGTGCTCGACCTCTCCGAGGTTCGCTTCTGCGATTCCAGCGGCGTCGGCGTCCTGATCGCCGCGCGCCGCCTGATGCGGTCGTGCTCGGGCAAGCTCAGACTGATCCTTCCGCCCCAGGACGCCGCCCACGGCTCCCATGTGCACCGCGTCCTCGCGGCCCTGGGCGTCCGCCGCCTGTTCGACGTCTATCCCAACCTGATGGTGGCGACGGAACCGGACGACGGCGAGCGGAACACCGCCGACTCCCTCTCGGCGTAGCCGCGGCCCGGCTGGAGAGCTACGGCCGCGGCGGCACCTTCGGAAAATCCGCCAGCACCACGAAGCCCCCCTCGTCCGTCGGCTCCGCCCGCAGCGTGCCGCCCAGCAGCACCGCCCGTTCCCGCAGCCCCACCAGCCCGTGGCCGCCGCCCGGCAGACCCGGCGCCACGGCTGAGGCGTCCGGCGGGCCGTTCCGGACCTCCACCCGCAGCCCCCGCCCTTCGGCGGCCGCCTCCGTGACCCGTACCGTCACCCGCGCCCCCGGTGCGTGCTTGCGCACATTGGTCAACGCCTCCTGCACGATGCGGAACGCGGCCCGCTCCACCGCCTCCGGCCGACCGGCACGCCGTGCGTCGTCGGCCTCCTCGTACGCCACGTCCAGCGCGCTCAGCTCGATCAGCCGCGGCAGGTCCGCCAGCCGGGGCTGCGGGGTGAGCTGTTCGAGGTCGCCGCCCGCCGCGCGCAGGATGCCGACCATGTGGCGCAGTTCGTCCAGCGTCCGTACGGACAGCTCGCGGATCGTCCGCGCCCCCTCCCGCGCCTGCGCGTCGTCCGCGCTGATCTGCACCGCCCCGGCCTGGAGGCTGATCAGGCTGACCTGGTGGGCGACGACGTCGTGCATCTCGCGGGCGAGCCGGGCACGTTCGGTGCTCAGCACCTGCTCGGCGATCAGTTCGTCGGCGCGGCGGCGGCTGCGGGTCAGGTCGTCGAGGCGGGCGGCGAGTTCGCCCCGGGTGCGCACCAGCAGGCCCAGGGCGATGGGGCCGACGGAGGTGATGCACGCGTCGATGAGCGTGAGCGTGTTCTCCCGGTACGCGGTCGGCTCGAAGTCGGAAACCGGCCACGGCACGAAGTGCGCGGCGGCCAGCAGCAGCGCCGAGACGCCGAGCAGCCGTGGGCCGGGGCGGCGTTCGGCCACGGTGTAGAGCGCGATCATCGGCGCGAACCAGATGTAGCCGATGAGGATGCCGGGCAGGGTGACCAGGAAGACCGGCGCCGGGAAGCGGCGGCGCAGCAGCAGGGCGGCCGCCGCGGCCAGGGAGACGTTCAGCTCCAGGCCGAGGGTGACGCCGTTGACGAGCAGCGCGTCGGCCACGGCGAACACGACGGGGACCAGCAGCGGCCCCCACCGCTGCGCCCACCCCGGCAGCCTCCGCCGCCAGGACGCGGGCGCCGTGGGCGGGGCGGGCGACGCGGGCGAGGCCGCGGTCACCGGGGTCCGCCCGCCCCCGGGCGGCTGGTGATCAGCCCGGCCCGGTCGGCGACGATGGCGGCCTGTACCCGGTTGAGCCCGCCCAGTTTGCCGAGCACCGCCCGCACATGGTCCTTGACGGTGCTGGGCGCGAGCCCCATCCGTTCGGCGATCTGCGGGTTGGCCAGCCCCTCGCCCAGCAGCGCGAGCACTTCGCGTTCGCGCGGGGTGAGGGCGTCGACGGCGCTGGCGGCGGTCGCCTCGGCCTCGGCGGCGAGATAGCCGCCGATGACGGCCCCGGTGACGCCCGGGTCGAGGACGCTGCCGCCCTGGGCGAGGGTGCGTACGGCGCGGACGAGTTGTTCCGGGTCGGTGTCCTTGAGGAGGAATCCGGCCGCCCCGGCGCGCAGCGCGGCGGTCAGGTACTCCTGGGCGTCGAAGGTGGTCAGCATGGCGACGGTGGGGGAGCGGGGCGCGGCCCGCAACTGCCCGAGTACGGTGAGCCCGTCGGCGTCGGGCATGCGGATGTCGAGGAGCACCACGTCGGCCTCGCTGCCGAGCACGGTCTCGACCGCCGTTCCGCCGGAGCAGTCGGCGACCACTTCGATGTCCGGGGCCGTGCCCAGGATCAGCCGCAGGCCGGATCGTACGAGCGCCTCGTCGTCGACCACCGCAACACGGATCACCGGCCGCTCCCTCCCGTAGCTGTCATGCGCATTGTTCGCACAGCCTGCCGCATCGGCGCACCAATATGGAGTGGTCTCCTCCGCCCTGTTGGGGGGATCACCCCTCCGATCGGCGGGGGGCGAGGGAAGACCAGGGACGGATGTCCACCGCGTCCGCGGCCGGGCACAGTGGATCACATGCCGCACCACTCCGCGGGGTACACCCGACCCCTCGCCCCCTCAGCGCGTCATACGGCCTCTCGGCGCGCCGTGACCGCCGTGGCCGAAACCGGCCGCGGTGCGGGGCTCGAAGCGGGGCGTTACGGCGTCGGGCAGGCCGCCGCGACCCCCACACGCGGCGGCCTGTTCACCCCTTGATCCGCCCGCCGTGCCGTGCCGACCGGCCCTCGCTGGGGGAGGACCGGCCCGTCGGGGCCTGACCAACCCCGAGCGGCCCCGGCCCGGCGGGCGCACCAACGTGCCAACGCATCGGTGCGCGTCAGTGTGCGCCTTCGATGGGCGGTTCGGCCGGGGCCGGGCCCAGCGTGGTGGTGCCCGGCGCGGCCCGGTGGCCGAGGCCCGTGCGGTACGCGTCCATCGCGGCCTCCAACCGCCCCTCGCGCCGCAGCAGATCGCCCAGCAACCGGCACAGGTCGGCCAGGTCGCCCGCGGCGCCGGTGCGTTCCAGAAGCGACAGGGCCGCGCAGTAGTGCTCCTCCGCCCCCTCCGCGTCGCCGCGCTCGTCGGCTATCAGCCCGAGCAGCCGGTGGGCGCCGCCCGCGTGCACCGCGCCGCGCTCCGCGGTGAGTTCGACCGTCTCCTGGGAGGCCCCGTGATCGCCGTCGGATCTCGTCAGCAGGGGCCGCAGCAGCGCCTCCGCTTCGGCGGTGCGGCAGCGCCGTCGCAGCACGTCCGCCAGTTCCACTTCCACCTGCATGGTGAACAGCGTGGCCCGCTTGGACGCCAGCATGTCGCGGGCGATGCGCAGTTCGCTCTCCGCGCGCTCCAGGTCGCCGTCCTGCGCGTGGACGTAGCCGCGCATCCAGTGGCAGTGCGCCAGGTCGGTGCGCAGCCGCAGCTGTTCGTACAGCTCCTGCGCCTTGGCCAGCGACGCGTCGGCCTCCGCGGTGCGGCCCTCCGCTATCAGGGTGCGGGCCACCCCGCGGTGCATCTGGGCGACCAGTTCCGGGTTGTCCACGCTGGGCGCCAGCGCGAGCGAGAGTTCGGCGGCGCGCACCGCACGGGCGTGCGCCCCCATGTCCATGTACGGGGCGATGGAGGCGGTGTAGAGCAGTAGCAGGGCGTTCGGGTCGTGCAGCCCGGAGGCGTTCAGCTCGTCGATGGCGCTCTCCAGCAGATAGCAGGAGTAGCGCAGTTCGCCCGCGAGCAGATGGGCCACGGCGCGGCCGCGGATCGCCGGGACGCGGCGCGGCAGCGGTTCGTCCGCGAGCAGCTTCTCGGCGGCCTCGAAGTGGTCGCGGGCGGTGGTCAGTTCGCCGGTCTCCATGGCGCAGTCGCCGAGCCCCAGCAGGGCCGCGGCCCGCTCGTCGGGGAAGCCGAGCCGGTCGGCCTCGGTGCTCAGCGCCGCGAAGCGGGCGGCCGCGTCCTCGGTGTCGCCGGTGGCCAGCGTCCGCCGGGCGTCGGTGAGTCCGGCGCGCAGCCGGGTGGCGTCCTGCGGGGAACGGCCGGTGGCCAGCTCCTCGTACGTGACGCCGAGGCGGTCGGCGAGGTGGCGCAGGGCGACCTCGGAGGGGCGGACCTTCCCGGATTCCAGCGTCGAGACGTACGCCGCGGTGTACGCCGGTTCGGCCAGCTGCCGCTGGGTGAATCCGCGTTCCGTGCGCAGCCTGAGTACCCGGCGCCCGATCTCCGCCGTACCTTCCGCCCCCGCCGCCCGACCGTCTCCGGCGCTCTTTTCGGCCACCGTGCCCTCTTCTCCCCGGCGGTAACTTAAGCGCCGGGCTAAGTCCATTTACGTGAGGATTGACAAGATGCAGCAGGCGATGGATACAGCACCGGAAGGGCCGGGCGCCACGGCGACCGTCCGTCAGCCGGGACTGCTCCTCACCGACCACCATTTCGACGTACCGCTCGACCATAAGGCTCCTGAAGGGATGCGGATCCGGCTTTACGGCCGAGAGGTTGTCGCCGCGGACGTCTCGGAAGCCGAGCGCGAGCGGATGCCGTGGCTGCTCTACCTCCAGGGCGGGCCCGGTTTCGGCGCCGACCGCCCGGTGGGCCGCTCCGGCTGGCTCGACCGCGCGCTCGATGAATACCGGGTGCTGCTCCTCGACCAGCGCGGAACCGGCCGCTCCACGCCCGCCACCCGCCAGACCCTGCCGCTGCGCGGCACCCCCGAGCAGCAGGCCGACTACCTGGCCCACTTCCGTGCCGACTCGATCGTCCGCGACTGCGAGCTGATCCGGCCCCGGCTGACCGGCGGCCGCCCCTGGACCGTCCTCGGCCAGAGCTTCGGCGGCTTCTGCGCCGTCACCTACCTGTCGTACGCGCCCGAAGGGCTCGACACGGTGCTCATCACCGGCGGGCTGCCCGGACTCGGCATCGGCGCGGACGAGGTGTACCGGGCCGCCTATCCGCGGATGGAACGCAAGACCCTCGCCCACTACGACCGTTACCCCGGCGACGCGGACACCGTCCGCCGCGTCGTCCGCCATCTCGCCGCGCACGACGAGGTGCTGCCGGAGGGCACCCGGCTGACCCCGGAGGCGTTCCAGCAGCTCGGCATCCTGCTCGGCACCGGCGACGGATCGCACCGCCTCCACCACCTCCTGGAAAACCCCTTCGTGGAGACCGCCTCCGGACCGCGCCTCGCCGACGCGTTCGCCGAGCAGGTCGCCGCCGTGCTCTCCCGCGCCGGAAGCCCCCTGTACGCCCTGCTCCACGAGTCCATCTACGCCCAGGACGGCCGCCCCACCGCCTGGTCCGCGCACCGCGTACGGGACGCGTTCCCGCGCTTCGACGCCGTACGGTCGGCCGCCGAGGACCGCCCCGTCCTGCTGACCGGAGAGACCGTCCACCCCTGGATGCTGGACACCCACGCCGCGCTGCGCCCGCTGCGCCGCACCGCCGAACTGCTCGCCGAACGCACCGGCTGGGGCCCGCTGTACGCCCCGGAGCGGCTCGCCCGCAACACCGTCCCCGTGGCCGCCGCGATCTACCACGACGACCTGTACGTGGACACCGCGCACGCGCTGGCCACCGCCCGTGCGATCCGGGGGCTGCGGACCTGGGTGACGGACGAGTTCGAGCACGACGGGGTACGGGCGGGCGGCCGCCGGGTCATGGACCGGCTGCTGGCGCTCGCCCGGGACGCAGCGGTGTGACGACGTGACGAAGCGGCGTGACGGGGTGACGAAGCGTCACCTCGGCGTGGGCGGTGAGCCCGGATATAGGGCCCGATGGTCGATTTCTTTAGCGATTTCCCTAGTTCCCGTTGCCTGGGACTTCCTTTGGCCTTAGGTTGAGCCGCGAATTAATCGTGTTTAACAGGCCGCTTACGCAGCACACGTCGGGAGCCCCCGTGCGCAGAGGGATATGGCGACGCCGTCACAGACCCTTACGCTCCGCTGTCGTCGCCGGAGGTGTGGCGCTGACGGCGGTGGTCGCCGCGGCCATGAGCGCCGCCGCGTCCGCCGCGTCCGCCACGCCTTCGGCGTCTGCTGCCGCTCCTTCGGCGTCCGCTCCTTCGGCGTCCGCCCCTCCGGCGTCCGCCGTTTCCGGGCGGGCCGAGCGCACCCATGAGGTGGAGTACTTCACCGGCCCCGGCGGGCACCCCCGGCACACCGAGGTCCCGGCCGACACCCCCGCCCGGCTCACCCGCGGCGACCGCGCGCTCTCCGCCGCCGAAACGGCCGCCGACGGCGACGTCGGCTCCGTCATCGAGAACGGCCCGACGGCCGACAAGGTCGACGTCGTCTTCGTCGGCGACGGCTACACCGCCGCCCAGCAGGACGACTTCCACGCCGACGTGCGCTCCAAATGGGCGCAGATCTCCGCCGTCGAGCCGTACGCCGCCTACCGGAACCTCTTCAACGTCTGGTCCGTGGACGCCGTCTCCAACCAGGCCGGCGTCTCCGGCGATCCGTCCAAGGGCGTCGTCAAGGACACCGCCCTCGACTCCTACTTCTGGTGCGACGGCACCGAGCGGCTGCTGTGCGTCGACACCGGCAAGGTCGCGTCGTACGCCGCGAAGGCGCCGGAGGCCGACCTGGTGGTCGTGCTGTCCAACTCCGCCAAGTACGGCGGCGCGGGCTACACGGTCAGCTCCGGCGCCGGCTACGACGGCATCGCCACCGCCTCCTCCGACCACCCCGACTCCGACCAGGTCGCCGTCCACGAGACCGGCCACTCGGTCGGCGGTCTCGCCGACGAGTACGTGTACGCAGCGAACGGCACCTACACCGGCGCCGAACCCGGCGAGCCCAACGCCACCAAGCTGACCGCCGCCCAGCTCACCGCGGAGAAGCGGAAGTGGTACCGCTGGATCGGCCAGACCTCACCGGACGGCGGCACGGTCGGCGCGTACGAGGGCAGCCGCTACTACCCCAAGGGCCTCAACCGCCCCACCGAGAACTCGATCATGCGCACGCTCGGCCGTGAGTACAGCCTCCCCGGGCGCGAGGCGATGATCGCGGGCTTCTACCGTCACGCCAGCGTGCTCAGCAGCCGCACTCGCACCGGCGCATCGGTCGCCCGGGCGGCGAACCTCAAGGTGAGCGTGTCGAAGGCCGCCTCGCTGCGGTGGTACGTGGACGGGGCCGAAGTCACCGCGGCCCGCGGCAAGAAGACCGTCACCCCGGCGTCGCTCGGCGTCCCGTCCGACGGCAGGCCCCACACCGTCACGGCCAAGGCCGCGGACACCACCCGCGCGGTGAAGGATCCCGCGCTGCGCAAGCTGCTGACCGCCTCCCGCACCTGGAAGGTCCCCGGCGCCAGCTGAAACGCCTCCTCAGCCGCCGCCCCCTAGAACCGCCGCCCCGTGGACCCCCGCCGCGGGGCGGCTTCATGTGGTCCGTCGGTCGATGCGGGGCGGCCGCGGTCCGCCCCTGTAACATCGGCACGCTCCACGATCCCCGATCGGCCCCCCTCCGCTCAATCGCCCCCAAGGGCGAGCGCGCACGCTCGCGTTCCCCCGGCGCGCGGCTCATCCCACAAGGCGCCGGAGGCGCCTACCGGGCGGAAGGGCCGCCGAGGCCGTGAGGCAAGATGAGCCCATGGGTAACTCCGGGGGAATCACCGGCCTGCTGGCCGGGCGTTATCGGCTGGTCTCGCGGCTCGGCCGCGGCGGCATGGGCACGGTCTGGCGGGCCGTCGACGAATTGCTGGGCCGCGATGTCGCGGTCAAGGAACTCCACGTGGACGAGGGCTCCGGGCCCGACAACCGGCTACGGGGCGAACGCGCGCTGCGCGAGGCCCGTACGGTCGCGCAGATCAAGCACCCCAACGTGATCGTCCTGCACGACGTCGTGGAGCAGGACGGCCATCCGTGGATCGTCATGGAACTGGTCGACGGCGCCTCGCTCGCCGACCGGCTGGGCGCGCAGGGCCCGCTCGCCCCGCACGAGGCGGGCCGGGTGGCGGCGGCGCTGCTGGACGCGCTGCGGGTGGCGCATGCGCGCGGGGTGCTGCACCGGGACATCAAACCGGCGAACGTGCTGGTCGAGGCGGGCACCGAGCGGGTCGTGCTGACGGACTTCGGGATCGCGCAGGTCGACGGGGCGACGACGCTCACCGAGACCGGTGCGTTCGTGGGCTCGCCGGAGTACACGGCGCCGGAGCGGATGTCGGGCCGCCGTACCGGGCCCGAGTCGGATCTGTGGTCGCTCGGCGTGCTGCTGTGCACGCTGGTCAGCGGCGCGTCGCCGTTCCACCGGGACTCCGTGGCGGGGGTGCTGCACGCCGTCGTCTACGAGGACATCCACATACCCGAGGCCGCCGGTCCGCTGCGGCCGCTCATCGAGGGGCTGTTGCGGCGCGATACGGAGACGCGGCTGACCGCCGACGAGGCGACGCGGACGCTGCGCACGTACCTGGGCTCGGGGGACACCTCGGGGTTCCGCGTGGAGCGCACCCCGACGCAGTCGAACACGTCGCTCGCGCCCCCGGCGGGCACCCAGGGTCCCCAGGGCACCCCGGTCGCCCCGACCGTCCCCGACAAGCGTTCCCCCAAGCGCCGTACGGTGCTGATGGCGGTCGCCGCGGTCGTGGCCCTCGCCGGGCTGGGCGCGGGCACGATGGCGCTGATGGACGGCGGCGGCAAGGGCGCGACGGCCGGGGACGGCGGCGCGTCGCAGGTCGCGGAGAAGGACCCCGGCAAGGACACGAACGCGGAACCAGCCGCGCGGGAAACGGACCGCACGGCCTCCCCGAAGGCGTCCCAGGAACCGAAGGCGTCCACCGGCCCGAAGGCGTCCACCGGCCCCAAGGCGTCCACGTCCCCCGAGCCGGGCGCGAGCCCGTCGGGCGGGGTGCCCGAGGGGTACGAGCTGGTCCATGACCCGGCCGGGTTCTCGCTCGCCGTGCCGGAGGGCTTCGCCCGCCAGGACAAGTCGCCCCGGGTCTACTACAACTCGCCCGGCCTGGAGTTCCGCATCGGCATCCACCCCCAGGAGCCGGACCCGCGGGGCCCGCTGGCGGTGAGCCGGGAGGCGGACGCCCAGGGGCCGAGTGACTACCCGGGCTACCGCAACGGGCAGGTCATCGAGACCACGCAGAACGGGCGCCCGGCGGCGCTGTGGGCGTTCGTCTGGGACGGTTCGGCCGATGACGGCGGCTCGCGGCAGACCTTCGATCTGAGCTGGAACGAGGGCGGCAAGATGTACGACCTGTGGCTTTCTGTCCCGGTGGAGAAGAAGGTCGAGGGGAAACGTTACTTCGATACGGCCGTCGCCACGTTCACCCGGACCGGCGCCTAGGACCCCCTAGCGCTGACCCCGGTCGCAACGGCTTTGTCACGAGCCGTCTCCGCAGCCCATCGGCGGGTGGCGGTGTTCACTCCCGACCGGGTAATGATTTGCGCATGACGAACGACGGGGGACGGGCGAACGAGCCCAGCAGCTACGATCTGCGGCCGCCGCAGCAGCAGGCGGCGCCACAGGCACCGCCGCAGCAGGCGCCGCAGCAGGCGGTGCCGCCCGCGCCGCCGCGACAGGCGGCGGGGCCCGGTGCGTACGAGCCCACGCAGGCTTCCGGGCAGCGCCCCGCTGCCGCACCGTACGACCCGCGCGATCCGCGCCCGGCTCACAGCGCGCACCACAGCCCCGACTCGGGGCGGCTCATCGGCGGCCGCTACCGGCTCCTCGGGCGCCTCGGCCACGGCGGCATGGGCACCGTCTGGAGGGCGCACGACCAGATCGTGGACCGCGAGGTCGCGGTCAAGGAGCCGCGCGTGCCCGACCATCTGCCGGACCGCGAGCGGCAGACCGTCTATCAGCGGATGGAGCGCGAGGCGCGCGCCGCCGCCCGGATCGACCACCCCTCCGTCGTCACCGTCCACGACGTGGTGGTCGAGGAGGGCCGCCCCTGGATCGTCATGGAGCTGGTGCGCGGCGATTCTCTGGCCGACCGGCTGGCGGAGGGCACGCTCGACCCGCGCGAGGCGGCCCGGATCGGGCTCGCCGTGCTGGGCGCGCTGTCGGCCGCGCACGCGGCGGGTGTGCTGCACCGTGACGTCAAGCCGGACAACGTGCTGCTCGGCCGGGGCGACCGGGTGGTCCTCACCGACTTCGGCATCGCGCAGGTCGAGGGCGAACAGGGGCTGACGGAGACCGGCGGCTTCGTCGGCTCGCCCGAATTCATCTCGCCCGAGCGGGTGCTGGGGCAGCGGCCGGGTCCGGCGTCGGACCTGTGGTCGCTGGGCGTCGTGCTGTACGCGGCGGTCGAGGGCATGTCCCCGTTCCGCCGTTCGCACACCCCCGCGACCCTCCAGGCCGTGCTGTCGGCCGAACCGCAGCGGCCCGCGCGGGGCCCGGACGCGCTCGGCTCCATCACCATGCGGCTGCTGCTCAAGGACCCGGCCATGCGCCCGTCGGCGGCCGAGACGCGGGAGGCGCTGGAGTCGGTCGTACGGCCGGTGCAGCAGCCGCTTCCGACGGTGCTCACGGCGGGCGGATACGGCGGCGGCCCGGCGGCGCAGGGCGGTGCGGTCCAGGGCGGTGCGGCGCAGGGTGGCAGCCGTTTCGTACCGCCGATCCTGCACAAGAACCGCACGGCGCAGTTCGGTCTGGGCGCCGCCCTCGGGGTGATCGCGTCCGTGTTCGTGCTGGTCTTCGCCCAGCCCTTCGCGAGCGAGAGCCCCCTGCCGACCGGCTGGACGGTCCGCGAGGAGCGCGATGTGGTGGCCGCCTCGCTGGCGGTGCCGAGCGCGTACAAGCGGGTGCAGGACGACAGCGACGAGAACGCGCCGAGCGTCACCTTCGGCGACCCCAGCGGCGTCTACACCATCACCCTCACCAAGCTGGTCTCCGACCCGGAGCGGAAGATCACGGACGCCGCGGGCGTGGCCGGGGAGACCGTCGCGTACTACAAGAGCGGCGCCCTCTCGACGATGGACGAGGCGAGCAGCGGCAAGGCGAAGGCGACGCGGCAGCAGGGCCAACCGGCGAAGGACCTGAACACCACCTTCTACGAGCCCGGCACCAGCAGCGACGAGAACCGCATCCTCTATCTGAACCGCGATCACATCTACGTCAGCGACGATCACGTCGCCTGGCAGCTGACCGTGACGATGCCCGCCAGGGGCGACGCCCGGGCGACCGGGGACGAGCTGTACGAGGACGTCGTGAAGAACCTGAAGATCGAGGGCATCTGAACGTCGCCCACAAATAGTTACCGCCGGGTACCCAAATCCCCCGGCCGGGCCCTACGCTCGCCCCCATGACCGACTCGCAGGACAGCGCACAGGACCAGGCAATACCGTCGCCCGCCGACGGAAACCCGGTCGCCGCCCGGGGCACCCGGACCGCCGCCGACGTCGTCACCCCCGAGCTGGTCGCCCGGCTCGCCCGGGGCATCGTGGGCAGCGGCAGCACCGTCAACCACACCCCGTTCACCGGGGAGGTCCTGGCCTCCGGGCTGCCCGAGTCCACCCCCGAGGACGTCGCCACCGCCTTCGAGCAGGCCCGCGCGGCCCAGCGCGCCTGGGCCGCCACCCCGGTGCGCACCCGTGCCGCCGTCTTCCTGCGCTTCCACGACCTGCTGCTGCGCCGCCAGTCGGAGGTCCTGGACCTCATCCAGTTGGAGACCGGCAAGACCCGGCTGCACGCCCACGAGGAGATCCAGGGCGTCGTCCTGGCCGCCCGCCACTACGGCCGCAAGGCGCACAGCTATCTGCGCCCCACGTCGCACGTGGGCGTCGTCCCCACGCTCACCAAGGTCACCGAGCTGCGCCAGCCGCGCGGCGTCGTCGGCCAGATCGTGCCGTGGAACTACCCGCTGGAGCTGTCGGTCGGGGACGCGATACCCGCCTTCGTCGCGGGCAACGCGGTCGTCATGAAGCCGGACACCGAGACCGTGCTGACCGCCCTGTGGGCGCGCGAGTTGATGCTGGAAGCCGGAATGCCTCCCGGGGTGTGGCAGATCGTGGCCGGGGACGGCCCCGTGGTCGGCCCGGCCGTGGTCGAGCACGCCGACTACGTCTCGTTCACCGGCTCCACCCGCACCGGCCGCGGCGTGGCCCAGGCCGCCGCCGCCCGCCTGGTGGGCTGCTCGCTCGAACTCGGCGGCAAGAACGCCATGCTGGTGCTGCGCGACGCCGACCTCGACCGGGCGGCCGAGGGCGCGGTCCGCGCGTGCTTCGCCTCCGCGGGACAGCTGTGCATCTCCATCGAGCGGCTGTACGTCCACGAGTCGGTGGCTGACGGATTCATCGAGCGGTTCGCGGCCCGTACGAAGGCCATGCGGCTCGGCTCGGCCCTCGCCTACGGCGCCGAGATGGGCTCCCTCGTCTCCGAACGCCAGCTGGAAACCGTCACCCGCCATGTGGAAGAGGCCGTCGCCAAGGGCGCCACGGTCGTCGCGGGCGGCCGCCCCCGCCCGGACATCGGCCCGTACTTCTACGAGCCGACGATCCTGGACGGCGTGGAGGCGCCGATGGCGGTGTGCACCGAGGAGACCTTCGGCCCGGTCGTGTCGATCTACCGCTTCTCCGACGAGGACGAGGCGGTCGGGCGCGCCAACGCCACCGCGTACGGCCTGAACGCCAGCGTCTGGTCCCAGGACGGCCGGCGCGCCCGCGCGGTCGCCGCCCGGCTGCGCGCGGGAACCGTCAACGTCAACGAGGCGTACGCCGCCGCGTACGGCAGCGTCGCGTCCCCGATGGGCGGCATGGGCGACTCCGGCCTCGGCCGCCGCCACGGCTCGGAGGGCATCCTCAAGTACACCGAGGCGCAGACGGTCGCCCAGCAGCGGCTGATGCCGCTCGGCCCGTCCTTCGGCCTGACGGACGAGAAGTACGCGGACTTCATGAGCCGCAGCCTGCGCGCGATGAAGGCACTGCGGCTGCGCTGACCGGTACGCATCGAACGGGAGGTACCCGGTGTCAGGGGACAAGCACGCCGATGACACTCAGGACGACGTGTACGACTACGACGTCATCGTCGTCGGGTCGGGGTTCGGAGGAGCCGTCTCGGCCCTCCGGCTGACCGAGAAGGGCTACCGGGTCGGCGTCCTGGAGGCGGGCCGCCGCTTCACGCCCGAGACCCTGCCCAAGAACTCCTGGGACCTCCGCAACTACCTCTGGGCCCCGGCCCTCGGCCTCTTCGGCATCCAGCGCATCCATCTCCTCGGCAAGGTGATGGTGCTGGCGGGCGCCGGGGTCGGGGGCGGTTCGCTCAACTACGCCAACACGCTGTACGTACCGCCCGAGCCGTTCTTCCGGGACCCGCAGTGGGGCGGCATCACCGACTGGCAGGAGGAGCTGAAGCCGCACTACGACCAGGCGCGGCGGATGCTCGGCGCCCGCCTCAACCGGACGATGACCCCCTCCGACGTCCATCTCAAGGCGGCCGCCGAGAAGATGGGCGTGGGCGACACGTTCCACATGGCGCCCGTCGGCGTCTTCTTCGGGGACGGCGAGGACTCCGACGGGTCGGCGAAGGCCGCGCCGGGGGAGACGGTCCCGGATCCGTACTTCGGCGGCGCGGGCCCGGCCCGCCGGGCGTGCACCCAGTGCGGGGAGTGCATGACCGGCTGCCGCCGCGGTGCCAAGAACACCCTCAACGAGAACTACCTCCACCTCGCCGAGCGGGCCGGTGCCGTCATCCACCCCATGACGACCGTGGTCGCCCTGTGCGACGCCCCGGACGGCGGCTACCACGTCACCGCCGTCCCGACCGCGAACCGCCGCAAGGGCAAGCCGAAGACGCTGCGCGCGCGGTACGTCGTCCTCGCCGCCGGTACGTACGGCACCCAGACTCTGCTGCACACCATGCGCGACCGGGGCCTCCTGCCGCGGCTGTCGGACCGGCTCGGGATGCTCACCCGCACCAACTCCGAGGCCCTGGTCGGCGCCCAGACCACCGACCGCCGCTACCGCGCCCGGCGCGGGGAGCGGCCCGACTTCAGCCGTGGCGTCGCGATCACCTCGTCCGTCCACCCGGACGAGAACACCCACATCGAGCCCGTCCGCTACGGCAAGGGCTCCAACGCGATGGGCATGATGTCCGTCCTCCAGATCCCGGAGGGCCGCGGCCCGCGCTGGCTGCGCTTCCTCGCGGCCAACCTCCGCCATCCGACGCTCGCCGCGCGGTCCCTGTCCAACCGGCGCTGGTCCGAGCGCACCATCATCGGCCTGGTCATGCAGACCCACGACAATTCGCTGACCACGTACCGCAAGGCGAAGGGCCTGGGCAAGGGGCTGCTCACCGCCCGCCAGGGCCACGGCACGCCCAACCCGGACCACATCCCCGAGGGCGCGGCGGCGGCCCGCCACCTCGCCGAGTCGATCAACGGCTTCCCGGGCAGCAACGTCGGCGAGCTGATGGGCACCCCGCTGACCGCCCACTTCCTGGGCGGCTGCCCGATCGGCGCGTCGGCGGAGGAGGGCGTGATCGACCCGTACCACCGGCTGTACGGACACCCGGGGATCTGCGTGGTGGACGGCGCCGCCGTCTCGGCCAACCTGGGCGTGAACCCGTCCCTGACCATCACGGCGCAGGCGGAACGGGCGATGTCCCTGTGGCCCAACAAAAACGAGCAGGACCCCCGCCCGGCCCCAGGTGAGCCGTACGCGAGGGTGTCCCCGGTAGCCCCGAAGACCCCAACAGTCCCCAAAACGGCATTCGCAGCCCTACACGTTGTGGGCAATCGTTCCCCCGGGGGCACCTCCCAGCGGTAGCTGGGGGCGGAACGGGTGGGCACAACCCACCCACCGGCCCGCACCCGACAACGAAACCCTCCGGGGCAACGCCCGGGGCCACCCCGCTCCGGGGTGACCCCACGGCACGGCGTACAGGTCACGCCGAAACGCGACGCTTCCGCACAACGAACACGGCCCCGCCACCGACAGCCATGGCCACCCCACCGATGAGCCCGATCATCGGCAGCGCGGACGACGACCCGGTGTTCGCCAGCGCCCCGGACACTGGCAGCTCACTCAGCTCGGCGCCCCCCTTCGGCGCAGGCCGGTTGCCCTTGTCCCCCGGCTTGCCCTTGGCGTCGTCGATCGGCCCCGGCTTGCTGCCCGCGACCAGGACGTCGAATTCGTACTCCATGGCCTCGGAGTAGCCGCAGACGTCGTCCTCGTTGTGGTACGCGCCGATCGCGAAGCCGAAGCCGTAGCTGCCGGGGGTCTTGGCGTCGACCTTCAGCCGCAGCTTGGCGTCGGCGTACTCGCCGGGCTTCAGCTCGCCGATCGAGCCGAAGTAGCCCGCCTCGTCGCTGATCGACTTCCAGCTGCCGCTGTCCTCGTCGTACGACTGCACGGTGAGGAGCTTGGAGACGTCCTCCAGCTCGTCCTTGCTGATGGCGTACATCTTCACGTACGCGTCCACCGACTTCATCGCCTTGTCGGAGGTGTTGGTGGTGCGGAAGGTGAACGGCACCCAGCCGGAACCGGCCACGACCTTGCTGGGCAGCCCGCGCAGCTCGGTGGTGACGGCGGCCTCCTCGGACGCCTCCTCGCAGGTCGGGTCGGTCGGGATGTCCGTGGGCGTCGCCGTGGGCTCGGTGGTCGGCTCGTCGGTGGGCTCGTCCGTGGGCTCATCGGTCGGCTCATCGGTGGGCTCGTCCGTCGGCTCGTCCGTCGGCTCGTCGGTCGGCTCGTCCGTCGGCTCGTCGGTGGGCTCACCGGAAGGCCCGCCGGTGGAGCCGTCGGTGGGCTCCGCCGTCGGCTCCTCCGATGGCGGAACCGACTCCTCGTCGCCCGGCGCGGTGACCGTCGGGCTGGGCGACGGGTCGGATTCGGCGAAGGCGGCGGGCGCGGCGAGCAGCGCGGCGGGGGCTATGGCGGCCGTGGCTACGGCGGCCACCAGCGTGCGGCGAATCTTCATGAAGACCTCTTCTGGAAGGCCGTCGCGGTGGGGCGCGGAATGGCCGTGCGTTCGGTTTGCACGTACATGACCATCCATATGGCCGAAAGGTTGCCTTCACGGTTGCTCACAGAATGGTCACAGAATCCGCAGAAGCCTCAGAAGGCATGATCCGGAACAGGCGTAGGGCCCCGGGACGCCGACCGTGG
>NZ_RIBZ01000854.1:0-22060 GCF_003721215.1 Streptomyces botrytidirepellens | reverse complement strand
GGGTCCGGCGAGGGCCACCAGATCGCGGACGGCCGCGCGCACCTTCGGGTCGCGCGCGGCCTTCAGGGCCGCGGCGAGGCGGGCCCGGCGCGGGGCCGCGGGTTCGTCCCGCTCCCACAGCAGCCCGGCCAGCTGGTCCAGCGCCTCGTAGAGGTCGCCCTCGACGTCGAGGTCGCCCGCCACCCAGGCCCGGGCCAGGCCGAGTTCGCCCGGCTTCCACAGCATCCGGCGGAGCGCCCTGCGGCGCCGCAGGACGAGGACGGGGGCGCCGGGCGGACCGGTCTCGCTGCGGTCCCAGGCCCGGATGCGGAGGGGGAGCGGGGCTCCCAGCGCCTCCTCGGCCAGGGCGGCGAGTCGCGCGGCGGCGTGGGTCATCTCGGCACACCTCCATGATGGCGAGTCAGGGAAGATACTCACCACGTAAACACCATGGAACCGCCCGTACAGTCCCGCCGACACGTCTGGAAACGGTAAAAAGGCACACGCGAAGGGCGTCCGCCCCACGGATGGCGGACGCCCTCGGCGTTCTCTCGGTATTCAGATGTTCCGGATGTTCAGCTGCCCGGTGCCGGGGTCCGGGGTCAGGACGCCTTGGCCTTCTCCGCGGCGACCTCGGCGGATGCCTTCGCGGCGGCGGCCGCGGAGACCGGGGCGGCGGCCTCGTAGAACTCCTCGCGGGGGTTCTCCATGGCGCCGAGGGAGACGACCTCGCGCTTGAGGAACATGCCCAGCGTCCAGTCGGCGAAGACCCGGATCTTGCGGTTGAAGGTCGGCATCGCCATGCCGTGGTAGCCACGGTGCATGTACCAGGCCAGCCGGCCCTTGAGCTTGATCTTCATCTTGCCGAGGACGATCATCGCGACGCCCTTGTGGAGGCCGAGACCCGCGACGGCGCCCTTGTTGGCGTGCTTGTACTCGCCCTGCGGGAAGCCCCGCATGCCCGAGATCACGTTGTCGCCGAGGACCTTGGCCTGGCGCAGCGCGTGCTGGGCGTTCGGCGGGCACCAGGCGCCCTCGCCGCCGGCGAGGTCCGGCACCTGGGCGTTGTCGCCCGCGGCCCAGATGTAGTCGGTGCCCTTCACCTGGAGGGTCGCGCCGGTGTCCACGTGGCCGCGCGGGCCGAGCGGGAGACCGAACCGGGCGAGCGCCGGGTTGGGCTTGACGCCCGCGGTCCACACGATGGTGTTGGAGTCGACCTCGAGGCCGTTCTTGAGCACCACGTGGCCGTCGACGCAGGAGTTCATCGAGGTGTTGAGGTAGATCTCGACACCGCGGTTCTGGAGGTGCTCCAGACCCCACTGGCCGAGCTTCGGGCCCACCTCGGGGAGGATCTTGTCGGCCGCGTCGACGAGTACGAAGCGCATGTCCTCGCGCTTCACGTTCGGGTAGTACTTGGCCGCGTCGCGGGCCATGTCCTCGACCTCGCCGATGGTCTCCGCACCCGCGAAGCCACCGCCGACGAAGACGAAGGTGAGCGCCTTGCGGCGGATGTCCTCGTCCGTGGTGGAGTCGGCCTTGTCGAGCTGCTCGAGAACGTGGTTGCGCAGGCCGATGGCCTCTTCTATGCCCTTCATCCCGATGCCGTTCTCGGCCAGGCCGGGAATCGGGAAGGTGCGGGAGACCGCGCCCATCGCGATGACGAGGTAGTCGAAGGGCAGCTCGTACGACTCGCCGACGAGCGGCTGGACGACGGCGACCTTGCGGTCCTGGTCGATGTTCGACACCCGGCCGGTGAGGACCTCCGCCTTGGGGAGCACACGCCGCAGCGGAACCACGACGTGGCGCGGAGAGATGCTGCCGGCCGCAGCTTCGGGGAGGAAGGGCTGGTACGTCATGTACGAGCGGGGGTCGACGACCGTGACAGTCGCCTCGCCGTACCGCATCTTCTTGAGGATGCGGCGCGCCGCGTACAGGCCTACGTACCCACCGCCTACAACGAGGATCCTGGGACGCTCCGTGGTGCTCATGATTCGAGTATCCAGCACCCCCCGAGGGGGACCTCGTGAGCCCCTTCACAAGCAATGTGGGGGTATCTGCTACACTCCGCCGCCCCCGTGACGGACGCCATAGCGCCGCGGGGGAACCGGGAAGCGGATCAAGACGTTCCCAGCCCCGCTGAGCAGCAATAGTCGTTGAACGCGCGGGTAGACCACGAGGTTCCCGGGCGGCCCGGGGATCGGGCCGATCGGCCATGATCGGGCCCGAGTTGATGAACACCGTCACCAATAGCGGCCCCGAGGCGGCCCGGAAGGCGGCCACCAGGCACCTTTTTCATGTGAAGAGTTTCACGAACTCTTTTTGCGGCGGTCCGCGGAAGGCCCCCGAAGGGCCCTCCCGGGCCGCTCAGACGATATCGGTCCCGCTCAGGCGATGCTCCAGGCGATGCCGTCGAGGATGTCGTGTTCACTCACGACGACCTCCTCCGCACCGGTCCGATTCATGATCGACAGCAGCACCAGGGCGCCCGCGGTGATCACGTCGACCCGGCCCGGATGCATCGCCCCGATCGCCGCCCGCTCCTCGTGGGTCGAGGTCAGCAGCTTGGCCGTGATCTCGCCGACCTGGCCGGCGTGGACCCGGGCGTGGTGGATCGCGGCCGGGTCGTACTCCGTCAGACCCAGCGCGATGGCGGCGACGGTGGTGACCGTACCGGCCAGCCCGACCAGGGTGTGGCCGCCCTCGCCGGGGCGGCAGCCGCCGGTGAGCGGCACCGTCTCCTCGGCGAGGTCCAGCGCCCGCTCGATGTCCGCCCTGACGGCCGAGATCTGATCCTCCGTCGGCACCTCGGCGACCTGGCCGTCCACGACGAGATGGCGCTCCGTCAGCCGCACACAGCCGATGTCGACGCTGCGGGCCGCCCGCACCCCGTCGTCGCCGCTGACGAACTCGGTCGAGCCGCCGCCGATGTCCACCACCAGGAACGGGCCGCTCAGGTGCTCGTGTCCGGTCAGCTCCTTGGTCGCCCCGGTGAAGGAGAACGCCGCCTCCTGATCGCCGGTGATCACCTCGGGCTCGACGCCGAGGATGTCCACGACGCCGCGCACGAACTCCTCGCGGTTCTCGGCGTCCCGCGAGGCCGAGGTGGCGACGAAGCGGACGCGCTCGGCGCCCAGCCCGCGTATGACCTCCGCGTACTCCCGGCACGCGGCGAAGGTGCGCTCCAGCGCCTCGGGGGCCAGCCGCCCGGTGCGGTCCACGCCCTGGCCCAGCCGGACGATCGTCATCCGGCGGTCCAGCTCGGTCAGCTCACCCGTGGTCGGGTCGGCGTCGGCGACCAGCAGCCGGATCGAATTGGTGCCGCAGTCCACGGCCGCGACGCGGGTCACGCGGTCTCCTCCCGTTCCGGCTCGACGGCTCCGCAGGGGCTCACGCACGGGCCCTTGCGCCACCACTCGGGCAGCAGCGCGATCGCCTCGTCGCCGAGCGGATTGACCCCGGGACCGGCCGCGAGGGAGTGGCCGACCAGGACGTGCAGGCACTTCACCCGGTCCGGCATGCCGCCCGCGCTCGGGAAGCCCTCCAGCACCTCGATGGCGTCGCGGCGCGCGATGTAGTCCTCGTGGGCGGCGCGGTAGGCGGCGGCCAGTTCGGGGTCCTCGCCCAGCCGGGCCGTCATCTCCTTCATCACGCCCTCGGCCTCCAGCGTGCCGATCGCGGACGCGGCGCGCGGGCAGGTCAGGTAGTACGTGGTGGGGAACGGCGTGCCGTCCTCGAGGCGCGGCGCGGTCTCGACCACATCGGGGTTGCCGCAGGGGCAGCGGTGCGCGACGGCGCGCAGGCCCCGCGGGAGGCGGTTCAGCTGCTCCTTGACGGCGGCGATGTCCGCGTCGGTGGGCGCGGTGGGCTCCGTCTGCGGAGGGGGCGTGTCCATGAGGGGAAAGTTCTCTTCGATCGGTGTCGGGCCGGGTGCGACCGTGACGGGCGCCGGGCGCGGCGCGTCAGCGGTCCGCGGCGGCGGCCGCCTTCGGCGCGTCCGCCGTGTCCACGGCGTCCCAGAGGTTGGTGTACCAGGGGCGGTCGGCCGCGCCCCGGTCGGTGGAGCGCTCGGCCCGGGCACCGGGGTCCACCATGCTGAAGCCGGTCTCGCCCGGCATCAGATAGTGCAGATGCTCGCGGGCCTGCCGCTCGATGTACGCGGGGTCGCGCAGCCGGGCCTTCTGCTCGCGCAGCTTGGCCACCTCGGCGCGCTCGCGCTGGGCCTGGCGCCGCTGGTCGGCGATCTCCGAGCGCTGGGAGATGTACTGCCGCATCGGATAGGCCAGCGCGACCACCAGGGAGCAGACGACCAGCGCGAGGAGGGCGGCCCGGCCGGTGAGCCGGCTGCGGCGGCGCTTGATCCGGGCACGGTAGACCCGGGCGGCGGCGTGTTCGCCGAGCGCCTTGAGCCTGGTCGCGGTGGAGAACCGATCCGCCGGCACGTCGCCTCCCCGGTGATGACTTCGCTTGAGCACCCGCTTGAGTGGGGGCCGTCCCCGGCCACGGTACGGGACCGGGGCCGGGGACATGCGTCAGACGTGTCCGCTCCTCGAGGTTCGAGAAGCGGTCAGCCCTTGAAGCGCGGGAAGGCGGAGCGGCCCGCGTACACCGCGGCGTCGTCGAGGATCTCCTCGATGCGCAGCAGCTGGTTGTACTTGGCCACCCGCTCGGAGCGGGCCGGGGCGCCGGTCTTGATCTGGCCGCAGTTGGTGGCGACGGCCAGGTCGGCGATCGTGACGTCCTCGGTCTCACCGGAGCGGTGCGACATCATGCACTTGAAGCCGCTGCGCTGGGCCAGCTCGACGGCGTCGAGGGTCTCGGTCAGCGAGCCGATCTGGTTGACCTTGACCAGCAGGGCGTTCGCGGTGTCGTTCTCGATGCCGCGGGCCAGCCGCTCGGGGTTGGTCACGAACAGGTCGTCGCCGACCAGCTGGACCTTGTCACCGAGCTGCTCGGTGATCGTCTTCCAGCCGTCCCAGTCCTCCTCGTTCAGCGGGTCCTCGATGGAGACCAGCGGGTACGCCTCGACCAGCTCGGCGTAGTACGCGGTCATCTCGGACGCGGTGCGGGCCTTGCCCTCGAACTGGTAGACGCCGTCCTTGTGGAACTCGGAGGCGGCGACGTCGAGCGCGAGCGCGATGTCCTGGCCGGGCTGGTAGCCGGCCTTCTTGATGGCCTCGACGATCAGGTCGAGGGCGTCCCGGTTGGAGTCGAGGTTCGGCGCGAAGCCGCCCTCGTCACCGAGACCGGTGGACAGGCCGCGCTCCTTCAGCACGCCCTTCAGGGTGTGGTAGACCTCGGCACCCCAGCGCAGGGCCTCGGAGAAGGACTCCGCGCCGACCGGCGCGATCATGAACTCCTGGATGTCCACATTGGAGTCGGCGTGCGAGCCGCCGTTGAGGATGTTCATCATCGGGACCGGCAGCAGGTGCGCGTTCGGGCCGCCGAGGTAACGGAAGAGGGGCAGGTCGGACGCCTCGGAGGCGGCGTGCGCCACGGCGAGGGAGACGCCGAGGATGGCGTTGGCGCCGAGCGAGGACTTGTCCGGAGTGGCATCCAGATCGAACATCGCCTGGTCGATCAGGCGCTGCTCGGTGGCGTCATAACCGACCAGCTCGGGGCCGATCTGCTCGATGACGGCGAGGACGGCCTTCTCCACGCCCTTGCCGCCATAGCGGTTCTTGTCGCCGTCACGGAGTTCGAGGGCCTCGAAGGCGCCGGTGGAGGCGCCGGACGGGACGGCGGCACGGCCGGTGCTGCCGTCGTCGAGGCCGACCTCGACCTCGACCGTGGGGTTGCCTCGCGAGTCGAGGATCTCGCGAGCTACGACGACGTCGATGGACGGCACGAGGTTCTCCTTCGTATGGGACTTCGGTAGCAGCATGAGCCTAACCGCACCGAAGCCCCGGCGGGGTGCACCGTGGGGGCGGCGCACCCGGCCGGGGCTCGTTGACTACGGTGTGGCTGCTCAGCTCAGGTGGAGCTGCTGGCCGGGGAAGATCAGGTCGGCCTTCGGGATGATGTTCTTGTTCAGCTCGAAGAGCTTCTTCCAGCCGCCCTTGACGTCCTCCGCCTTGGCGATCTTGCCGAGGGTGTCACCGGACTTGACCTTGTACTCGCCGTCGCCCTTCTTGATCGGGCCGCGGGCCTGGTCACGCGCGGCGTGCTCGGGCGCGCTGCGGGGCGCGGCCTTCGGCTTGGCGGACGGGGCCGACTGCGAGGAGTCGGACTGGCTCTGCGACGGGGTGGACGGCGCCGGGGCGGACGGGGCGCCGCCGCTGGTCAGGCCCTTGCCGCAGACCGGCCAGGCGCCCTTGCCCTGGCTGGCCAGGACCTTCTCGGCCACCTGGATCTGCTGGGCCTTGCCGGCCTTGTCGGCGGTGGGTGCGAAGGCGGTACCGCCGTACGCGGCCCAGGTGGAGGAGGAGAACTGAAGGCCGCCGTAGTAACCGTTGCCGGTGTTGATCGACCAGTTGCCGCCGGACTCGCACTGCGCGACCTGGTCCCACTGGGACGTGGTGGCGGCAGAGGCGGACGTCGCACCGATGAGCGGAGTGGCCACAGCGGCTCCGGCGAGGCCGGCGAGCGCGGCGAAACGAGTGGCCTTGGAAGGACGACGGTGCTTGCCCTGAGCGTTGGACATGTTCGTTCGTTTCCTCACCGACGCCTACGAGGTGAGCTGTCGGGTTCGGGCGTGAGTTGCCCGGCTGGGTGCGGGGGTCCGCACCCTGCTTCACCCCTAGCCGCTCGGCCGATCTTGCTGGCCTCCCGGCACTTACCTTGGGTCCCCCGCTCCTGCCTTCGGCGCTGGCGCGTCGGTACCGGTCGACCGCCGGCAGGACTCGGCGTGACGGTCGACGGTGCTCGCGGTGGCGAGCGGAAAGACGTTAAACACACGTGCGGGAAACGTTCAAACACCCTTATCGCAGCGAAGAGGGCTGTTATCGATCTCACCCGGCCCACATCGGCGCAGGTGGGGCCGGGTGCGGAGAGACCGGACACCTCGGACGCCCCGGAAAATGTGACGAGAGGTATGTCTCACCGGCTCCAGATCGGGCAAATCACCCCGAACTACTGGCCCCTGACGGTGAGATCAAGTCGCTGACCAGGGAGAATGAGATCCGGGTCGGTTCCGATGAGGTTCTCGTTGGACTCGTAGAGCCGACGCCAGTCGGCGCCCAATTCCTGCTTTTCGGCGATTGCTGAAAGGTTGTCACCCGGACGCACTGTGTAGCCGCCATCCGTGGGGTTTTCGGCCCTGTCGGCACCGCCGCGCGAGGCGTGGTCGCTCGGCCGCTCCCCCGCGTCCCGTTCGCCCCGGTGTGCGCCGGAGGCACCTTCGGAGCCGCCCCCGGTGGAGGAGGGGGTCGGCGAGGGGTCGGACGCGCCGGGAGAAGGCGCGCCGGAAGAGGGGGACGGGGAGGACGCGTCGTCGTCCGGGCCGCCGGAGTCGTTCGAGTCGTCCGAGTCGCCCGGCGTGGCCGAGTCCTGGGGCCGCTCCGGCTCCGCGGACGCGTCGGAGGGGTCCGATGCGTCCGGCGCCTTGCCGGCCGAATCGCCGCGGTCCCGGGCGTCGGACCGGTCGCGGTCCTCGCGCTCCGCGTCGTCCTGCTGCGAGGGGCGCGCCGTGCTGCCGGGGTTCACGTCCGGGGCGTCGCCGCCGTCGGTCAGCCCGGCGTTCAGCGCGCAGCTGGGCCAGGCGTCCGGGCCGCGGTCGCCGAGGATCGACTCGGCGACGGCTATCTGCTGGGAGCGGCTGGCGAGGTCGGGGCGCGGGGCGTAGCTGGTGCCGCCGTACTTCTTCCACATGTCGAGGGTCAGCTGAAGGCCGCCGTAGAAGCCGTTGCCCTCGTTGGCGCTCCACATCCCGGCGCTCTCGCACTCGGCGACCTGGTCCCATGTGTCGGCGGGGGCGGCCTGGGCGCCGGTCGCCCCGAAGAGCGGGAGGGCGATGCTCGCACCGGTCACCCCCGCCGCGACGACGATGGCCGGAGCCTGGCGGGGGCGGCGGTGACGTCCGTTCCCGGAAAGCATGCGAATCGCCTCTCGTGTGGGGGCTCGGTTTGTCGGTTGAACATAGCGACGCCACACGATCATCACAAGCCGGTGTATCTCAGGTCACGTCACGGTCACATGGCTGACCGGATGTCACTTTCCCCAGGTCACCGGAAGGGTGCGCAGTCCGCGCATGATGAGCCCGCCGCGCCAGCGCAGGTCGTCCGGCTCCACCGCGAGCCGGAGGTCGGGGATGCGGCGCAGCAGGGTGGCGAGCGCGGTCTGCGCCTCGAGGCGGGCCAGCGGGGCGCCCAGACAGTAATGGATGCCGTGGCCGTAGCCGAGGTGCTGGTTGTCGGTGCGGGCGAGGTCGAGGACGTCGGGGTCGGCGAAGCGCTCGGGGTCGCGGTCGGCGGCGGCGAGCACCACCAACACCGGTTCTCCTTCGGCGATGTGCTGCCCGCCGATGGTCACGGGCTCGGTGGCGAACCGCCAGGTGGCCATCTCCACCGGGCCGTCGTAGCGCAGCAGTTCCTCGACCCCGGTGGCGAGCAGTTCCTCGTCCCCTTCTTCTGCTTCTTCCAGGGACCGTTGCAGCCGGGCCCGCTGCCCGGGATGGCGCAGCAGCGCGTAGAGGCCGTTGCCGATCAGATTGACGGTGGTCTCGAAACCCGCGAACAAAAGGATGAAGGCCATCGCCGCGGCCTCGTTCTCGGTGAGATGGTCACCGTGGTCGCCGGCCCGGATCAGATCCGACATCAAGTCGTTGCCGAGCGCGGCGCGCTTACGGTGAATCAACTCGGCCAGATAGGCGCGGATTTTCTTCACCGCGCGGGCCACTCCCCCGCGCGGGCCCCCGCCGTGCCGGATCATCGTTCCGGCCCAGTCCCGGAAGTCGTCCTGGTCCTCGCGCGGAACGCCGAGCAGGTCGCAGATCGCGTAGATGGGGAGAGGAAAGGCGAACTCATGGATGAGGTCCGCCTCTCCCCGGTCCGCGAAGGCGTCGATGAGGTCGTCGGTCAGCTCGCGCACCCGCGGGGCGAACGCGGCGACGCGGCGCGGGGTGAACGCCTTGGACACCAGCCGCCGCAGCCGGGTGTGGTCCGGGGGATCGATATTGAGCAGATGTGTCATCAGATCCGCGCGCTGCTCGCCCGGGATGCCCACTTTGCCCCGGGCGTGAGCGGACTCACTGTGCCGCTGGGGGTTCTTCGAGAGCCGGGCGTCGGCGAGGGCCTGGCGGGCGTCGGCGTAGCGAGTCACCAGCCAGGCCTCGACCCCGCTGGGGAGCGTGGTCCGATGCACCGGGGCATGCTCGCGTAGCCAGGCGTATGCGGGGTAGGGATCAGTGGCGAACTCCCAGGTGAAGAGGGTGGGAGCGGAGGCGGGGCAGGGCTGATCGGACACGGCCCCGACGATACCGGCCGCGACCCATGGATTCCGATACGCCACTTATCGGAAGTAAATCCATAACGCGCAAGTAAAGCCAATTAATGTCGAAGCAATTCGACGACCTTCTCCACACACCCTCCACGATGCGCTCACAGCGCGAGGCGAATGCCCGATATCTGATGGCTGTGACCATCGCCCGGAACGGGCCGCTGCGCCCACCACCCCGACCTGCGGAACATGCGCTGACGTCGCCCAATGAGGCAAAATGCGGGGATGGCTGAAACAGTGTCAGGTGGTTGAATGGGACTCCGGCACATGCACGGGGCCACCTGCCCCTGGTGATACGATCACCGCGCTTGCCAGGCGAGCCAAGGGCCCGTAAGACACACGGCGATCCGGTAAATCAGCCGAGAGGGTTACCACTCTGAGGAGCACTATGCCGCCAGTTGGGCATATGGAGCCGTGCCGGCGCACCCTTGCCTGTGCGCTGCCCGCGGCAGGTCGAGGGCGATGCGCCCGGTCCCCTCGGGCGCCGTACGGGCGCTGACTTACCGCCGCCTCTCCATATCACCCGGATTCTTACCAGCACCAACCCTTCAGTCCCTGGCGGTCTAGTCGTTTAAAGAGAGTCTTATGACGCATTACATACAGGATCCTGCGCTCTGGGCCCTGATCGCTGGCACGCCTCTCGCCGCAACCGCCATTATCCGCGGGCGAAAAGCGAGAGCGAAGCTCAGTACCGAGAAGGCGGAACTTGAGAACCGCACCGCCGAACTCGAAAACAACTACGCGGCAGCGGTTCAGGACGCTCAGATACGCTCCGAGGAAGCCACCAAGAGCGCGCTGAAGTCCGCCATGCGAACGCTTCAGGGTCTTGCCAACGAACAGCAGCTGGCGATCACGAAGCTCCAGGACCGCTACGGCGAGCACCACATTCTCCAGGACCTGCTGGAGATCGACCACATGAACTCGCAGTTCGGCCGCCGTGCGCAGTCGATCGCCGTTCTGTGCGACGGCTGGCTGGGCCGTCAGCGGGCCGTCGCCTCCGTCTACGACGTGGTGCGCAGCGCGAAGGGCCGCATCCGCCACTACACGCGCGTCGAGATCCGCTCCCAGAGCAACTTCGCCCTGGTCAGCCGGGCCGTCGAACCGGTCGCGCTGGCCCTCGCCGAGCTGCTGGACAACGCGACCAGCTACTCCGCCCCCGACTCCCCCATCGACATCACCATCCGTACCGTCCCCAAGGGCGTCTGCATCATCATCGACGACGCCGGTGTCGGTATGAACGAGGAGGAGAAGAACCGGGCCGACGAACTGCTCTCCGCCCAGCGCGCGGCGGGTGTCACGGGTCTGGGGAACCCGCCGCAGTTCGGTTTCGCGGTGATCGGCGTGCTCGCCTCCCGCTACGGATTCACGGTCTCCGTCGACTCGGCCTCTCCCTACGGTGGTGTGCGCGCGGTAGTGCTTCTTCCCGAGGACCTCCTGACCAACATGCCCGAGCCGGAAGAACAGCCCGCACCCCGTACGTCCCAGGCGGCCGCCGCCCCCGAGGAGAGCGATTCCACCGCGGGCGGCCTGCCCAAACGCCGACGCAAGGGGTCCATCTCCATCGTGCCGCGATCAGATGAGGCGAACGCCCCCGCCCGGACGAGCGAGGAAACCGCTTCGATCATGGGCGCGTTCCAGCGCGGCACACAGTCCGGACGCTCCGCAAACCCGAACAGGGAAGGGCATGATCCTCAGTGAACAACGACCTGTCATGGATGCTTGACAGCGCCCTGGAAGTACCCGGGGCACGTCACGCGATCCTGGTGTCCGCCGACGGTCTGCTGATGGCCCGATCTCAAGAGGTCAGGAAGGACGAGGCCGACACCGTCGCCGCCGCGATGAGCGGCATCCAGTCGCTGAGCCGCACCATGGCCGGTTTCTGCGGCGACCCCCATATGAACTGGCGCCAGACCCTGGTGGAGTTCGACGGCGGCTGGGTCTTCCTGATCTCGGCCGGCGAGGGCGCGTACCTGGCGGTCTCCTCCGCGCCCGATGTCGACATGGCCGACATCACCTTCCGTATGCAGCAGCTCGTCGGTCAGCTCGGCAAGGCGCTGACCACTCCGCCCCGCGAAACGGGCGTTCAGGCATGACTGCGCCGGAGGAGCAGGAGCCCGAGTCCGCCGGATTAGTGCGACCGTACGTCATCACCAACGGCCGCGGGCTCCCGGACACCGACCAGTTCAACCTGATCACCCTGGTCACCGCATCCGAACAGAGACGTGCTCCGACGCTCGACCCGGAGAAGCGGAGCCTGCTGGACCTGTGTTCAGGGGGCTATCTCTCGGTTGCCGAGATCGCGGGCCACATGGGACTGCCGATCGGCATCGTCAAGGTCCTGCTGTCCGACCTGTCGTCGGACGGCTATCTGGTCACGCGCGCCCCCGCGCCTCCCGCCCAGCTCGTCGACGTTTCACTCCTTCAGGAGGTACTGGATGGTCTCCAGGCCCGCTTCGGATGAGGACGTCTATCTGGACGACGCGGTGCAGATCGCGGCCAAGATCCTGGTCGTGGGGCACTTCGCGGTCGGAAAGACGACGTTCATCGGCACCATGTCCGAAATACCCCCGCTGCGCACCGAGGAACGGATGACGCAGGCCGGTGCGCACGTCGACGATCTGATGGGCACCCGGGGCAAGACCACGACCACGGTGGCCATGGACTTCGGCCGCCTCACGCTCAGCGAACGCCTTGTCCTCTATCTCTTCGGAACACCCGGACAGGAGCGCTTCGTCCAGGTGTGGGAGGACATGACGCGGGGTGCGCTCGGAGCGCTGATCCTGGTCGATCCGGAACGCCTCAAGGAATCCTTCCCGGTGATCGACCTGGTGGAACAGTACGGACTCCCCTATGCGATTTCCGTCAACCACTTCGATGGCACACCTGTCCGTCCCGATGCGGAACTGCGCGAGGCACTGGACCTGCTGCCCGAGACACCTGTCGTCACCTGTGACGCGCGTGACGAGAAGTCATCGGCCAATGCGCTGATGGCACTTGTTCGCTACCTACAGGAACGTACCCGCTAGGAGCACGTAATGGAGACACAATCGGACTTCCCGGTTCCGCCACCGGGCTGCCCCGCCCACAGCGGCGGCGGCGAGCGGGTGCCGCTGCACGGGCCCGAGTTCGCGGCCGACCCGGATGCCTTCTACGCACACCTCCGGTCGTACGGGCCGATCGCCCCGGTCGAGCTGTCGCCCGGCGTGGAGGCCAACCTCGTCACGGACTACTCGGCGGCCCTCCAGGTGCTACAGAACCCGGATGCCTTCGCCAAGGATGCCCGCCGATGGCGTGATTTCAACGAAGGCAAAGTACCGCAGAACAGTCCGGTTGTGCCCATGCTGGGATATCGCCCGAACTGTCTGTTCACCGACGGGGCGGAGCACCTGCGGCTGCGCCAGGCGGTGACGGACAGCCTGGCGGGGGTGGACCCCCACTGGCTGAGCCGGCACGTCGAGCAGGTCGCCTCTTATCTCATCGCCCAATTCAGCGCCCGCGGCTCGGTCGATCTCCTCAACGACTACGCCAAGATGCTGCCGCTGCTGGTCTTCAACGAGCTTCTCGGCTGCCCGCCGGAAATCGGTGACCGACTGGTCTTCGGCACCTCGGGGATTTTCGACGGCGGGGTCGACGCGGAAAAGGCCAACGAGGAGCTGACCCAGGGCCTCCTCGAACTGGTCGCGCTCAAGCGGCGGCAGCCGGGGAACGATGTCACCTCCCGGCTGATGCAGCACGGCGCGAAGCTGAGCGACGAGGAGATGATTCATCAGCTCGTCATGCTCATCTCGGCCGGTACCGAACCGCAGCGGAACCTCATCGCCAACGGGCTCTACCTCATGCTGTCCGACGAGCGGTATTCGGGCGGCGGGCTGCTGGTGGAGGACGCCATCGACGACGCCCTCTGGAATCAGGCCCCGATGGCGAACTACGCCCCGCACTATCCCGTGCAGGACACGGAATTCGGTAATACCCGGCTGGCCGCAGGCGATTTGATTCTCATCAGCTTCGCTGCGGCAAATACGGACCCCAAGCTCTCCTCGTCCCGCCAGCTCCTGAGCAAGCGGGCCCACCTCGCGTGGAGCGCCGGACCGCACGCCTGCCCGGCCAAGGACCCCGCTCAGCTCATCGCCGTGGCGGCCATCGAGAAGCTGCTCAACCAGCTCCCCGACATCGAGCTCGCGGTGCCCGCGGACAGCCTGACCTGGCGTCCCGGCCCGTTCCACCGGGCGCTCGCCGGATTGCCCGCCCGCTTCGCCCCGGTACAGCCCCGGCAGACCTCCGCACCGCCGACCGGGCAGCGGCAGGCCCCCTCGGCCACTCCTTCGGCCACCCCTCGGAGCCGTCCCCAGGAAAAGCCGGAGAAGGGTAGCTGGTGGAGCTCCTTCTTGGCGTGGTGGAAGGTGTGACGTTGTCCACAATTCGAACCTATTTCACCCTGAATGAACGTTCAAACAAGGGGGTAGAACCTATCGCGAATTCGCGTGATCCACACATCACTCTCGGTAATTCGCGCGAAAAGAGATAGGCATGCCCGGGGTGTTGGACTTGAAGGAGTCATTGTGGAATCTGTCGCTGCCGGCAGCATTGTCGACCGACGTTCCGTAGTTTCACTCATGTCCCGCCTTCGCTCATCGCGAGGACAGTCGAACCCCTACCCGATCTATGCGGAACTCAGGGCGATGGGAGATGTTGTGCCCGCACCCTGGGGCGGCTATCTACTACTCTCCCACGATATCTGCGACCATGTGTTGCGCAGTAAGAAATGGGCGACCTTCGACGCTGAATGGCGGGCCCGGCAGGGCGACGTGAATCGCTGGAACGCGCCGGCCGCTCGACAGCTCAGCCAGACCCTTCAGGGATTGAATCCGCCGGTGCACACCTTGCAGCGGCGGTCCCTGGGGAACATATTCGACCGATTCACCCTCGACACCCTCGAGGAACCGGTCTCACGCATCGCCGACACCCTGCTCGACCGCCTCGGCGAGCAGCTGCGCACCACCAAGGAAGCGGATTTCGCTACCACGGTCGGCGAGGAAATGCCAGCGGCAACAATCAGCCACTGGCTGCGCCTTCCGGAGTCGGATCACGACCTCCTCAAGTCCCTGACCCACGGTCAGGGACTCGCGCAGGAACTCCTGCCTTCCAAGAGCCAGCTCATCCAGGCGAACGAGGCCGCCGAGGGCCTGCGTACGTACTTCACCGAGGTCGTCCGGGAGCGCCGGCAGAACCTCGGGGACGATGTCCTCTCCGACTGGATCCGCACCTGGGACGAGATCGAGCCGGACCGCGCCGTCGCCGACGAAACCCTCTACCACCTGGTGATGTTCATCGTCATCGCCTCGATGGAGACCACCTCGACCCTGCTCTCCAACATGGTGTGGCTGCTCGATCAGCACCCCGGGAGCATGGCCTGGCTGCGGTCCCACCCCGAGCGGGTGCCGCAGGCCGTCGAGGAGGTGCTCCGCTACGACCCGCCGATCCACCTGACGACCCGGGTCGCCACCGAGGACACCATTCTCTCCGGCTTTCGAATATCGAGGGACGAGGTGGTTCACGTGATGCTCGGCGCCGCCAACCACGATCCGGCACACCACACGGATCCGGACACCTTCGACATCCTCCGCACGGGAAGTCATCTCGGTTTCGGCGGCGGAATTCACTACTGCATCGGAGCGGCCCTGGCCCGGCTGGAGGCCGTCGTTCTGCTGAAGTCCCTCGTCAGGCGTTTTCCGACCCTCCGCGTCACCGCTCCCCCGGTGTGGGAGCCGCGCGTCGCCTTCCGGCGGCTCACCGCGCTGCACGTGACCGAGCGCTGAATCCGGCCGAAATACGCCGAAAGACGAGGACCCCATGTTCAACGACCTCAAGACCCTGCGCATCACCGGCGACGGACCCGAACTCCGAGTGGAACTCAACACTCCGGAAACCGGTAACGCGATCAGCGAGGAGATCCTCGACGATCTCCTCGTGGTACTGGAAGAGGTGCACAACCGGCCGGACATCCGGGTGTTGGTGCTCTCCGGCGCCGGACCCGATTTCTGCCGGGGCGGGGACCGTCACGAATTCGCCGGTCAACTCGACCACGACCCCACCGGATCGGGGCTGCGGACCATCGGCGGGAAGGCACGCAGAGTATGCGACGCGCTCGCCACGACCGCCGCCGTCACCATCGCCCGGCTGCACGGACAGGTCATCGGGGCGGGTCTGGCGCTCGCCCTCTTCTGCGATCTGCGCATCGGCGCGTTCGACAGCCGCTTCCGGCTGCCCGAACTCGCCCTCGGCCTCCCGGCCGCCTGGGGCGGCTCCCTGCCGCGGCTGCTGCACGAGGCGGGCGCCGCCAGGATCCGCGAGCTGATCCTGACCGGGAACAGCTTCGACGCCGCCCGCGCGGAACAGCTGTCCGTCCTGCACCGGGTGGTCCCCGAAACCGAACTGGACGACGCGATCAGGGAGTGGTCCAAGCCCGTGCTGCGGCGCTCGGCGGCGGCCCTGCGCACCACCAAGGCCCTGCTGAACTCCTACGCGGCCGCCTCCCGGCTCGGCGACACCACCCTGCTGGACGCCGAGGTGCTGTCGGCCGTGGTCGCGGCGGGGCAGCGGCGCTAGGGGTGTCCGGACGCCGCGGCCTGATCCACGAAGATCCGCCGGGCAGGACCCAGGGGGCGCGGCGCCCGGCGGTCAGCCGCTGCCGAACGATCCGCTGCTGCCCTCGCTCCAGGTCTTCCGGCCCTCGCTGCCGCCCGGGCCGGAGTCCCTGGTGCCCGAGCCGCACAGCTGGTGCGGGCGGCGCCGGACGCCGTCCGGGGACAGCTCCTCGGGCTCCCGGTTCTGCGTCTGGTAGCCGGGCCGGTCCTGATCGTCCTGATGTCCGGGACCGTGACCCGCCTGCCGGGCCTCGCGCTCGCTCTCGTTCACCTGCTGCCAGGCACCGGAGCGGGGCTTCGGCTCCTGCGTCGGGACCGGTTCCCGGGCCCGTACCCGTATGCCGTACCAGGTGGCCACGATGAGGATCACGACCACCACGATGCCGACGACGAGCGGGCCCGTACCGACCACGAAGTCGTGGGGCACCGCAAGATCCATGGCGTACGTATCCATGGCGGCCGGGTACCCCGCACCGGCCGGTTAACCCGTCCCGCTCAGGCCGTGCCCTCCACCGCCAGGATCGCGTCCCGGTAGGCGCGGGCGGCGGCGCGCAGCGCCGTCTCCGGCTCGACGCCCGCCTCCTTGGCACGGATCGCCAGCGCGAGCAGCTCGTAGCCGAAGCCCTCGCCCTCCGGCAGGGCGACCGCGAGCCCGGCGGTACGGGCGCGGGAGGCGAGCTGGGCGGCGAGGGCGAGCGAGGGCTGACCCAGCGGCACCCCTTCGGTGACCGAATCGCGCTGCTTCTCGGCCGCCTTGGTGCGCAGCCAGTGCGCCTTGACGTCCTCGGCGGTCTCCGCGGCCTCCTCGCCGAAGACATGCGGATGGCGGCGGATCAGCTTGTCCACGATGGCCCCGGCCACATCGTCGACCGAGAACGGCTCGTCCTCGTGCTCCTGCGCGATCCGGGCGTGGAAGACGACCTGGAGCAGCACATCGCCCAGCTCCTCGCGCAGCGCCTCCCGGTCGCCCTCCTCGATGGCCTCGACGAGTTCGTACGCCTCCTCGATGCCGTACTTGACCAGCTCCTCGTGGGTCCGCGCCCCGCTCCACGGGCACTCCGCGCGGATCCGGTCCATCACCTGGACCAGGTCCAGCAGCCGGGCGCCCGGCAGGTCGTACGAACCGGGCAGCAGCTCCAGGTCCGGCATCGCCTCGCGGCCCGAACCCGCCAGCCGGGCCAGCCCGTCGGTCAGCGCGGACTCGCCGTCGGCCGAGGTGATCACGACGGCGCTGCGGCCGCCCTCCGCGACGCAGTAGTCGACCAGCTCGCGCGCCGCCGGGACCGCGTGCTCGACCTCGATGCCCGCCTCGCGCAGATACGGCAGCTGCGGATGATCGGGATCCCCGCACAGCACCCGGTCGGCGCCGCGCAGCGCCTGCCAGGCGGGCCAGGAGAGCAGCCCGGGCGCCACCCGGTGGCTGGTGGTGAGGAGGACGACGCGGCCGGTGGCGAGGTCGGCCGCGGGGGCGGCGGAGTCAGGCGTGGTCACCCTTGAAACGTAACCTACGCCGGTTGCTGCGAGGCGGTGGAGGTGCGCAGCCAGGCCTCCTTGGCGAGGACCGCGGTGCCCTTGGTGTCGTCCCAGCTGCCGTAGCGCGGGTTGACCTTGATGGCGAGGTCCTTGGAGGTGCGGGTGAAGACCGCGTTGACCTTGGCGACGCCGAGCTTGCGCAGCAGCGCGGTGCGGGTCAGTTCCATGCGGACGGCGCCGTCGATCTGGTCCGGGGCGATGCCCTGCTCCAGGTAGGCGGCGCGCAGCGCGGCGGCCCCGCCGGACTGCTGCTCGGCGGCGGCGCGGGCGCGCTGCACCGCGCGGCGGCTGATGCCGATCCCGTTGTCCTGGCCGGCCCGCTCGATGACCTTGAACTGGATCATGCGGATGAGGGTGTTCTGGGTCAGCTGCCCGCTGGCGGCCACCAGCTGGTCCGCCTTCGGAGAGCCGCGCTGCGCGTCCCGCACGTCCTTCACCTGGGCCTGGAGCTGCGACTCGGTGATCCGGCCGTCGTCCAGGACGGCGGCGGAGCCGGCCCGCGGGGTGCCGCCGCAGGCGGTGAGCAGCGGGGCGCAGACCAGCAGGGCGGACGCGGCGGAGACGGAGAGCGCAGTACGGCGGCGGATCATTGAGCCTCCCGGCAGAGATCGTGCGGCGCGACAAACGATCTGGCGTTGATCGATGGTATGGAGTCGGCGCGGCCTAGGCCACTGCTTGGACAACGATTCACCGGGGTCTTGGTCAGCACCCGGCCACCGGCCGGCTCAGCTGTCCGAGCCCCGTTCGGACGGCGAGGGCACCTTCGCCCCCGGGCACGTGCCCAGCACCCGCTTCATCGCGTCCCGCTCGGGAGGCGTCACCCACAGCTCGTACTTCTTCTTCACCGCCGCCTGGCGCGCCACGTACGCGCAGCGGTACCCCTTGTCGGGCGGCAGCCAGGTCGCCGCGTCGCTGTCCCCCTTGCCGCGGTTGGTGGCGGCGTCCACGGCGATCAGGTTGAGCGGGTCGTTGGCGAACGCGACCCGCTTGTCCCGGTCCCAGGCCCGGGCGCCCTTCTGCCAGGCGTCCGACAGCGCCACCACATGGTCGATGTCGATCTTGCTGTGGCCGCGGACGAACCGCACGCTGCCGCCCGTGTACGGATCGTCGGTGAGGGTGCCCGAGGCCACCTCGCACCGGCCGTCGCGGAGCCGCACGCCGCTCAGGTCGCGCCGGAGGATGTCATCGCGGGTGTCGCAGTGGTTGTCGTCCGTGTCGGTCCAGGGGCTGCCGAACGCGGCGCGCTCGTAACCCGTCTTGGGCGCCCGGCCCTTGACCGTGAGCGAGGCCACGGCGGACATCGCCGGCCCGGACGGTGTGCCGCCCCCGTGCCCGTCCCCGCCCTTGTCCTCGGGCAGGCATCCGGTGAGGGACAGCAGCGCGGCCAGCGCCACGGCCGCGCCCTTTCCCGCCCGACCCGATATCGCGAACCGTTTCCGCAACCGTCCCGCCCCCTTCGCGTATCTTTTCGCACAGACCGCCACCCACACGTTAAGGACCCTGGATGGACACGGCCGCGACAGCCCCGCCCGGCACCACCGCCGAAGGGGCCCCCGCCGCCGCAGGCCGTAGTACCCGGCCCCTCGCCCGGGTAGTCTCGCCGCTGCGCCACTCGCGGCTGGATCCGTACTGGCTGGCCCTCGCCCTGTTCGCCGCCTTCGCGACCCTGTCGGTCTGCCGCTACCGCCGCATGGCCACCATGTCGTGGGACCTGGGCATATTCGAACAGGCGATACGGGCGTACGCGCACCTCCAGGCCCCGATAGCGGACCTCAAGGGCCCCGGCGCCAACATCCTCGGCGACCACTTCAGCCCCATCACGGCCCTCCTCGCCCCGCTCTACCGGATCTTCCCGAGCCCGGTCACGCTGCTCGTCGCGCAGGCCGCCCTGTTCGCGCTCTCCGCCGTCCCCGTGGCCCGGACCGCCGCCCGGCTGCTGGGCCGGGCCCGGGGGCTCGCGATCGGCATCGCGTACGGACTGGCCTGGGGCCTCCAGCGCGCCGTGGACTTCGACTTCCACGAGATCTGCTTCGCCATCCCGCTCATCGCCTTCTCCCTCGAAGCGGTCATCCTCCGGCGCTGGTACGCGGCGATGCTGTGGGCCGCCCCGCTGGTCTTCGTCAAGGAGGACATGGGCGCCACGGTCGCCGCCATCGGCGTCGTCATCGCGATACGCGCCCTGCGCGAGCGGGTGCCGGGCATCGTGCCGCTCGCCGTCGCCCTCATGGGCTTCGGCATCCTGGGGTCGGCGCTCGCGCTCGGCGTCGTCATCCCCGGCTTCAACGGGGCCGGTTCGTACGGCTATTGGGACAAGGTCGGCAGCGGGGGCGGCTCGGACGCCACCATCCCGTTCGTCACCGCGCTGCGCACCCTGCTGTGGGTTCTGCTGCCGACCACCGGGCTGCTCGCGCTGCGCTCCCCGCTGCTGCTGGCCGCCCTGCCCACCCTCGGCTGGCGCTTCGTCTCCCACGACGAGCACTACTGGGGCACGGACTGGCACTACAGCGCGGTGCTGATGCCGGTCGTCTTCCTGGCCCTGGTCGACGCGCTCGACCGGATCGGGGAGGGCCGCCGCGGCTGGCTCGTCCGTTACGCCCGTCAGATGCCCGCCGCGGTCTGCGCCGCCGCCCTGGCCCTGACCACCTCACTGCCGCTGGCCGGGCTCGCCGAAGGGGCCACCTACCGCAAGCCGCCCCACGTCGACGCGGTGGAGCGGCTGCTGGACCGGATACCCGACGGCGCGACCGTCGAGGCCAACGTCGGGCCGATAGCCCGCCTCACCAGCCGCTGCCGGGTCTTCTGGGTCGGCGACACCCAGGGCGTCACCCCGCAGTACCTGGCCCTGGCGGAGCCGCCGGGGCGCACGGTGCGGCAGGAGCTCGCGTACGCCAAGCAGCTGCACCCGCAGGCGCGGTACGAGGCGCTGGCGACCGCCGGGGGCTCCTTCCTGCTCCGGCTCAAGAGCTCATCGGCTGCGGGGCGATGACCGCGAACGGCGCGCCCTGCGGGTCCTGCACCAGGGCCATCCGCCCGGCCACCATGTCGAACGGCGGCTTGAGCACCGTCCCGCCCTCCGCCGACAGCTTCGCCACCGTCCGGTCGGTGTTCTCGACGGAGAAGTAGACCAGCCAGTGCGAGGGCGTCCCGGCCGGAACCCCTTCCCGCAGCGGCTGGAGCCCGCCGACCGTGCGGCCGTTCACGGTGAGCCCGTAGTAGCCCTTGGCGTCGCCCTCCATGGCGGTCGTCTCGATGCCGAGCGCCTCCGCGTAGAACGTGCTCGCCGCCTCGCGGTCGCTGGTGTTCAGCTCGTTCCACACCACCGTGCCCGGTTCGTTGACGATGCCCGCCCCGGGGAACTCCCGCGCCTGCCAGACGCCGAAGACGGCCCCGGTGGGGTCGGCCGCCACCAGCATCTTCCCGAGGTCCATCACGTCCATGACGGGCAGCAGCACGGTGCCGCCGTTGCGGCTGATCGCCTCCGAGGTGGCCTGGGCGTCGGTGGAGGCGAAGTAGGTGGTCCAGACGGTCGGCGGCGCGGGCTGGTCGTCCATCGCCTGCGCGGCCATCACCCCCGCCACCGGCCGGTCCTTCAGCGTGCAGACCGTGTAGCCGCCGACCTCGGCCGGGCCGATCTCCCCGGACCAGCCGAACAGCCCGGTGTAGAAGTCGAGGGCGGCCTGCTGGTCGGGGGCCATCAGATCGACCCAGCAGGGCGTGCCGGGCTCATAGGGAGTGGTGATTTCGGCCATCGCTGCCTCCCGGTCAGACCTCTGCGGTCCATTTTCCCCCGGTACGGCGGGACCGCCACTCGGCGGGGAGGGCGCCGCCGGGCCCCGTCCCGGGCCTTGGCAAGATCTTGAGCATGAGTGATCCACGGGGGCAGCACCAGCCCGTTCCGCATTCCCCTCCGCCGCAGCCCGGCAACCCCTACGCCCAGCCGTACGGCCAGCCGTACGCGCCCCCTTCCCCGCAGCCGCAGCCTCCCCAACCGGTGCGCGTCCCGGAACCGGCCGGTGACGAGCGGCGCATGTTCGCGGCGGCGGTGGACTGCGTCCTGGCCCTGGGCGGCGGCTTTCCCCTCGGCATGGACGTCCTCCCGAAGTTCACGCCCGGAGTCGATCCCCTGCTCCTGGCCGTGGCGTGCGTCTTCGGGCTGTCGATCGTCAACCAGGTGCTGGGCGCCTGGATCTTCCGGGCCTCCCTCGGCAAGTGGATGCTGCGGATGCGCGTCGTGCGCGAGACCGACGCCGGGCGGCCGGGGTTCTGGCGGCTGCTCCACCGCTGGCTGCTCGGGATGACCTGGCTGCCGATGCAGCCGGTGCGCTACCTGGTCTGCGCGGACGGCGATCCGTACGAGGACCACTGCAAGATCCGGTACGTGCGCGTCAAGGACCTGCGGCGGCTGCGGCACCTGGGCTGACGGCCCGCCACGAGGCCCCGAAAAACCGGGCGGCGGCCGACCCTCATCGGGT
>NZ_RIBZ01000853.1:0-21936 GCF_003721215.1 Streptomyces botrytidirepellens | reverse complement strand
GCCACCGGCTCGGTGCGCTCGGCGCTCGCGGCGACCCGGGTACCGGCCGGAGGCGCCACGGGGGCGGCGGGGCGCGAGCGGGCGGGCTCGACGCGGTTCCGGGCCGGCGCCTCGGGCACCGCCTCCTGGTTGATGTGCGTGATCAGCTGCTGCGGGATCAGAACCACGACGCCGGTACCTCCCCGGGCGGACGGCCGGAAGGAGACCGTCAGCCCGTGCTTGCGCGCCAGACAGCCGACGACGGCGAGGCCGAGCCGGGTGCCCGACAGGGTCGTCAGGTCGAGTGCCTGCGAGGAGACCGCCTTCTGGGCGCGGGCGAGCGCGGAGGGGCCCATGACCAGGCCGCCGTCCTCGATGGTGACGACGACGCCGGTGTGCGTCTCCTCGACGTACACGTGCACCTCCTCGGTGGGAGGCGAGAAGCTGGTGGCGTTGTCCATCAGCTCGGCGAGGGCGTGCATGACGCCCTCGGCGGCGTAACCGGCCACCGCGGCGTTGCTGGCCGCGTGGACCCGTACCCGCTGATAGGCGCTGATCCGGCCGACCGCGCCGCGCAGGATGGACTCCATGACGATGGGCTTGGTCCAGCGGCGGCCGGAGCGGGCGCCGGTGAGCACCGCGATGCTGTCAGCGATGCGGCCCGTCTGGGCGGTGGTGTGGTCGAGCTTCAGCAGGTCGCCGAGGACGGCCTCGTCGTGCCGGTTCTCCATCTCGCGCAGGTCCGCGAGCATGCTGGTGGCCAGTGCCTGGACCCGGCCCGCGGCGTTGGCGCACGCCGCCATCGCGGAGGCGCGCATCCGCTCACCGGTGCCGATCTCCTGCACCACCCTGCGCAGCACCCGGCCGTGCGCCTGGTCGCCGGGCTTGGTCACCTGCATCAGCACGGTGTCCACCGAACCGCCGTCCCGCAGGCCCTTCACCGCAGCGGGAATCGTTTCGTCAGCGAGTCGGGCGGCCTCAGCGGCGTGCTGTGCCGCCGCGGCCTCCAGACTCGCGATCCGGGACTGGAGGCGGCCGATGGTCCGCGACCGGTGGGCGGCGACCGCGAGGGTCACGCCCAACAGGACGGCCGCCAGCGCGCAGAAGACGGCGACGAGGACGCGCTGGGCTTCGGGCACCTCTGCCGTCACCCACGCCCCCGCCCCGCCGGCGACGACCGCGGCCAGCAGCGGCACGGCCAGGGCCTGCCGGGTTACGGCAGGCCCTTTGTAGGGATGGCTGGATATATGTGCTGACATCTATCAGGTCCTCATGGGCGCGTTCGAGGGTTGAGGGTGGACCACGCGGACATCAAGCCGTGGGCGGCACATGGTAGTACTGCTCAGAGAATTTTGAACGACCCCGCTCGGCACACGGACCATGACGGCCCGTCAGCATCGCGGCCGGAATCCGGAGGTTGTCCGATCGCGCCAAAGATGAACGGTTCTGAGCTGGGGTCACGTATCCCATCCTGCACACAACGGGCCCCGGCAGTGGACCCTTTTGCCGAGGCCAGTGTGGCTAGCACTGCTAGGGTCGCGTGTCATGTCCTCAACCGAAAGCCGTGAACGCGAGCGCGCCCGGCGCCATCAGCTGATCATCACCGCCGCTCGCGAACTGGCGGAGGCCGAAGGCTGGGACGCGGTGACGACCCGTCGGCTCGCCGAGCGCGTCGAGTACAGCCAGCCGGTGCTGTACAACCACTTCAAGGGCAAGGACGCCATCGTGCACGCGGTGGCCGACGAGGGCTTCGACGACCTCGCCGCCGCGCTGCGGCGGGCCCGGCGGACCGCGGGCTCGCCCCGGGAGGCGCTGCGCGCGGTCGGCCGCGCCTATCTGGACTTCGCGGTCGCCCGCCCCGCGCTCTATGCGGCGATGCTCGAGCGGGAGACCGACGTCGCGCAGGAGAAGCGGGAGGACCGGCCCGCCGCGCCGCGCGCCGCCTTCGCGGAGCTGGCGGCCGTGGCCGGGCCGGGCGAAGGGCGGGACGAGCTGGACGCGGAGGTCATCTGGAGCACGCTGCACGGGCTCGCCGTACTGGCCCGCGCGGGGCGGATCCCGCCGCGGCGGCAGCGGGAGCGGCTGGACGTCCTGGTCGAGCGGTTCGCCACGGACGCGGCCGACCGCCGGAAGGCGGGCGCCGGTCAGGACGGTTCCGGCACCGCCGGAGGCGGGGCCGCCTGAGCCGACGGCGACGCCTCGGACGGCTCCTGCGGTTCGGGCAGCGCCAGTTCGGCCCAGATGACCTTGCCGCCCGCGGTGTAGCGCGTGCCCCAGCGCTCGGCGAACTGGGCGACCAGGAACAGCCCGCGGCCGCCCTCGTCGACCGGCGTCGCGTACCGCAGGTGCGGCGAGGTGCTGCTGGTGTCGGACACCTCGCAGATCAGGCCGCGGTCGCGGACCAGCTGGAGCCGGATCGGGCCGGTGGCGTGCCGGATGGCGTTGGTGATCAGCTCGCTGAGGACGAGTTCGGCGGTGAACGCCACCTCCTGCATGCCCCACTCCTCCAGCTGCCGCAGCACATCGGCGCGCACCCCGGCCACCGCGGCGGGGTCGTTCGGCACGTCCGAGGACACCACCCGGCCGGGGCCCAGCACTCGGGTCCGGGCGGCGATCAGCGCGATGTCGTCGCCCGGCTGGGTGGGCAGCATCGCGTCGAGCACCTCGGTGCAGATCTCCTCGGGCGACCGACCCGGGTGCGACAGGGCGTCGCGCAGCATCTCGAGCCCGATGTCGATCTCCCGGCGGCGGTCCTCGATGAGCCCGTCGGTGTAGAGGACGAGGTGGCTGTTCTCGGCCAGCTCCAGTTCGGCCGTGTCGAACGGAAGCCCGCCGAGGCCGAGCGGGGGCCCTGCGGGCAGGTCCGGGAACTCCACCGAGCCGTCCGGGCTCACCACCGCGGGCGGCGGGTGCCCGGCCCGGGCCATGGTGCAGCGCCGGGTCACCGGGTCGTAGATCGCGTACAGGCAGGTGGCGCCGGTCGCGCCGGTCAGCGGCTCGCCCGCGCCGCCGGGGATGTCCTGGCCGAGCGGGCTCTCGTCCTGGTCGATGCGGGCCACCAGGTCGTCCAGGTGGGTCAGGATCTCGTCGGGCGGCAGGTCGAGGGTGGAGAAGTTGTGCACGGCGGTCCGCAGCCGCCCCATCGTCGCCGCCGCGTGCAGCCCGTGCCCGACCACGTCGCCCACCACGAGCGCCACCCGCGCGCCCGGCAGCGGGATGACGTCGAACCAGTCGCCGCCGACCCCGGATTCGGCGGGCAGATAGCGGAAGGCCACGTCGAGGGCGCTCTGCGCGGGCACGGCGCGGGGCAGCAGGCTGTGCTGGAGGGTCACCGCCATGGTGTGCTCGCGGGTGTAGCGGCGGGCGTTGTCGATGCACACCGCCGCGTGGGAGGCCAGCTCCTCGGCGAGCGTCACCTCTTCCTCCTCGAAGGGGTCGCGCTCCGCCATCCGCCAGAAGTTGACCACGCCGAGCAGCACGCCGCGGGCCTGGAGCGGCACGGTGACCAGCGACCGTACGCCGTAGTCGATGACCTTGCGGGTCTGGTCGGGGTCCTGGGCCTGCCAGCCGGGGGCCAGGGTCAGATCGTCCTCCACGACCGCCTGCCCGCTGCCCAGGCCCCACGCCTGGGGCGTGGATTCGGCGAACGAGAACCGCTCGCCCACGGGATAGAAGGGGTGCTCGGGCCGGATGCCGTGGACGGCCGCCCGGCACATCTCGGCGCCGCCGACCACCGACGGCTCCTCCCCGCGCGATACGGGATCCGCCAGGTCGACCGTGGCGAAGTCGGCGAACCGCGGCACCGCCACCCGCGTCAGCTCCTCGGCGGTGCGTTCCACGTCGAGGGTGGTGCCGACCTCCACGCTGGCGTCGTACAGCAGCTTGAGCCGCTTCTGGGCCACGTCGGCGCGGCCCGAGAGGGCGCGCAGCTCGGTGGAGTCGCGCAGGGTCGCGACGCTGCCGGGCGGGCCGCCGTCGCGGTCGGTGGGCCGGTTGTTCACCGCCAGCAGCCGGTCGCCGGCCACCAGCACCTCATCGGTGACGACTTGCCGGGACACCAGCAGACCGGCCACCCCGGGGTCCAGGCCCAGCTGGTGGACCGGGCGTCCCTCGGGGCGCGGCGGCAGGTCGAGCAGCCGGGACGCCTCGTCGTTGGCGAGCACCAGCCGGTCGTCCCCGTCGACGATCAGCACGCCCTCGCGCACGGCGTGCAGCACCGCGTCGTGGTGCTCGTACATCCGCGTCATCTCGCCGGGTTCCAAACCCCGGGTCTGGCGCCGCAGCCGTCGGCTGACCATGGCGGTGCCGCCGGTGGCCAGGGCGAGCGAAGCGGTGATGGCGCCGATGAGCAGCGGCAGCTGGCGGTCGGCGAGCCCGCTGACCTTGCTGATCGTGATGCCCGCGCCGACCGCGCCGACGACCTTGTGGTTGCGGTCGTAGATGGGCACCAGCGCGTCCATCGCCTCGCCCAGGGTGCCGGGGCCGGTACCGGTGGTGGTGCGCCCGTGCAGCGCCGAGTCGATGCCGCCGACATAGCGCTTGCCGATCCGGTCGGGCTTGGGGTGGGTGAGCCGGATGCCCTTGTCGTTCGTGACGACGACGAAGTCCAGCCCGGTCTTCTTCCGGACGGCCTCCGCCTTCGGCTGGAGCACGGCGGTCGGATCGCGGCTGTGCAGGGCCTGGACCATCCCCGGCGACTTGGCGAAGGACTCGGCGACGGCGATCGAGCGGCTACGGGCCTCGTCGGTGGCGTCGTGCCGCACCTGGAGCACCAGGGCGGCGGTCGCCGCGGCGCCGAGCAGCAGCACGATGATCAGCTGGAGGACGAAGACCTGGCCGGCGACGCTGCGGACGTGTCGCCACACCCGGGGGCGCCGTCCCGCCTCCTGAGGGCGCTCCCGTCGCCGACTCCGCGGGCGCCGACCGGGGAACACGCGGGCACCCCACGATCGACCCATGAACCGGGCCATAGAGATACATCTACACCGGGATCTCCCGAAAGGCGAACCCCTTCTGTCACGCTATGCCCGCAAAAGCACCTTCCGCAGAGAAGAGGTGACTTTGCGTGTGGACGACCACCCTGGGCGCGGGGTGCCGACCCCGGCGGACTGTGCAAACCTGACATCAGGGCAATTCACCCGAATTGCCGCGAAACGGCGGCCGCCGGGTCGTCGATCGCGCCTGACGAAGGAGCCCGACATGGCCACTCACGCGGGTGGAGTCCACCCGGGAACCGCCCCCCGCACCTACGGCGGGGTCAGCGGACGTCTCGTCTTCGGGGCCGTCATGATGCTCTTCGGCGGTCTGATGACCCTGGCCCAGGGCATCGCGGCCGTACGCACCGACAGGGTGTTCGTGACCACCCCGAGCTACATCTTCAGTTACAGCCTCGGCGGGTGGGGCTGGATCCACATGATCCTCGGCATCGTCCTGGTGGTCGCCGGATTGGCGACGTTCACCGGCGCGATGTGGGCCCGGGTCGTGGGCGTGGTGATCGCAGGGCTCGCCCTGATCGCCAACTTCCTGTGGCTGCCCTACACCCCGCTGTGGGCGACGGTGCTGCTGCTCATCGACGCGTTCGTCATCTGGGCCCTGTGCACCGGCGGCCAGGGCATGGAGGCGGGGATGGCCAGGCCGGCCGCTATGGGCGGCGGCCGCGGCCCCGGCGATCAGGGCCCCGGCGGTCAGGGTCCCGGCGGTCAGGGCCGCGGCGGTCAGGGTCCCGAGCCCCGGGCCGGCGGAACGGGTCCCGTAGTCGAATGACGACCAGGGCAGTGTCATCGGCGGCCCCGCCGCCGGTGACACCGAGATCGGCCAGCACCGCGTCGGCCATCGGCTCGGGGTCGAGACCCCGGTGGCGGGCGAGGCTGTCGGCCAGCCTGCCGAGACCCACGTCGATGTCCTCGTCACGGCGCTCGATGAGCCCGTCGGTGTAGAGCACGAGGGTGTCCCCCGGGTCGTACACGACCCTGGCCTGCGGCCGTCCGATCTGCTCGGTCCGGGCGCCCAGCGGTGGATCGGTGGCCTGGTCCAGCGGTTCCACCGCGCCCCCGCCGCGCAGCAGCAGGGGCGGTGGGTGGCCCGCGCAGCTGTACGCGACCGAGTGCCCGGCCGGGTCGATGACCGCCTGCACGGCGGTGGCGGCCAGCGCCCCGTCGACGAAGCCCGAGTAAAGACCCAGCACCTCCAGCGCCCGGGCCGGTCCGCTGACCACCCGGGTCGCCGCCGACAGGGCGCTGCGCAGCTGGCCCATCACACAGGCCGCCTCCAGCCCCTGCCCCACCACGTCCCCCACGGCGACGGCGATCCGGCCGTCCGCCAGCTCGGTCAGCTCGTACCAGTCGCCGCACACGTTGAGCGAGCCCACGGCGGGCCGGTAGCGCACGGCGGCGTACGGATGCTCCTCGGGCGGGCCCGTGGGCAGCATGGACCGCTGGAGCACCAGCGCGGTCTCCCGCTCCCGGGCGTGCGCCTCGCGCAGCTGCTCGTTGACCTCCTGAAGCTCCCGGGCCCGGACGTAGAGGTCCGCGTCCATGGTGTCGGCCTGGAGCGCCTCACGGGTCGCGTCGCCGCCGCGTCCCGTCAGCCGCCGCTCACGGCCCCGGAAAACGAACGCCGTCACGTCCTCGACCCGGTGGATCAGCAGCACGACCGAGCCGTCCGGGCCGAGCACCGGGGTGTTGATCTGGCTCCAGTACCGCTCCTCGAAGCCGCCCTCGGCGGTCGGCACCGGCACGTCGTACCGCTGGAGCGCCATCGCGTCGCGCTCCCCGGTACGCAGCACCCGGCGCAGCGAGGCGTCCAGATTGCGGGTGCCCGAGGCGTCCGGGTCGGCCGGGTTGTCGGGGAACGCGTCGAAGATGTAGCGGCCGAGCAGATCCTCGCTCACCTGGCGGGTCACCGTCAGATACGCCTGGTTGACGGCGACGATCACCAGGTCGGGGTCAAGGACCAGCATCGGGCTGGGCACGGCCTCGAAGAGCGCTGCGTAGTCGATCTGCTGTCCCGTGGCCCGCTCCCTGCCTCGCCCCTTCTGCACCCACCGCCCCCTTTGTGACCATTGTGCCAAGGTGTTTCCGGTCTGCGTGCGTCAAGGTGTTTCCGCTACGCGCGTGCGGCACGGCGGCGGCAGAGGCAGGCTGGAGCCATGCTGCTGGCCGACGTCGCACGCACCTCCCGGCAGGTCGCGGCCACCTCCGCCCGCTCGGAGAAGATCGCCGCCCTGGCCGGGCTGTTCCGGCGCACCGAACCCGCCGAGGCCCCCGTGGTCATCACCTACCTGGCGGGGAAGCTGCCGCAGCGCCGCACCGGCGTCGGCTGGTCCACCCTGCGGCAGCGGCACGAGCCCGCCGCCGCCCCGCGGCTCGCCGTCCTCGACGTGGACCGCGCGCTGAGCCGGATCGCCGCCGTCTCCGGCACCGGCGCCGGGGCGGAGCGAAGGCGGCTGGTGGGCGCGCTGATGGCCGATGCCACCGAGGACGAGCAGCGCTTCCTGCTCGGGCTCATCGGCGGGGAGCTGCGCCAGGGCGCGCTGGAGGCGCTGGCCGTGGAGGGGCTGGCGCAGGCGGTCGGCGCACCGCCCGCCGAGGTGCGCCGGGCGGTGATGCTCGGCGGTTCGCTGGGCGCGGTCGCCGAGGTGCTGCTCGCGCGCGGCCCGGCCGCGCTGGCCGACTTCCGGCTGGAGGTGGGGCGGCCGGTGCTGCCGATGCTCGCGCAGAGCGCGGCGGACCTGGACGAGGCCATGGACCGGCTCGGCCCGTGCGCGATCGAGGAGAAGCTGGACGGCATCCGGGTCCAGGTGCACCGGGACGGGGACGCCGTACGCGTCTACACCCGCACCCTGGACGAGATCACCGACCGGCTGCCCGAGGTCGTGACGGCGGCCCGCGAACTCGCGGTGCGGCGGGCCATCCTCGACGGCGAGGTCATCTCCCTGGACGAGACCGGGCGGCCGCGCCCGTTCCAGGAGACCTCGGCCCGGGTCGGCTCCCGGCTCGACATCGCCGGGGCGTCCGCCGCGCTGCCGCTGTCCCCCGTCTTCTTCGACCTGCTCGCCGTGGACGACCGCGACCTCCTCGCGCTGCCGACCCGCGAGCGCCACACCGAACTCGCCCGGGTGGCCCCCGAACCCCGCCGGGTGCGGCGGCTGGTCGCCGAGGACCCGGCGGACCCGGAGATCCGGCGGGCGGCCCGCGAATTCGCCGCCGATGTGCTGGCCCGGGGCCACGAGGGCGTGCTCGCCAAGGGGCTCGAGGCCCCGTACGGGGCGGGGCGGCGCGGGGCGTCCTGGCTGAAGGTCAAGCCGGTGCACACGCTCGACCTGGTGGTGCTGGCCGCGGAGTGGGGGCACGGCCGCCGCACCGGGAAGCTGTCCAACCTCCACCTGGGCGCCCGGCGGCCGGACGGCACGTTCCTGATGCTCGGCAAGACCTTCAAAGGGCTGACGGACGCGCTGCTGGAGTGGCAGACGGACGCGCTGCTGTCCCTCGCGGTCAGCGACGACGGCTGGGTGGTGCGGGTCCGGCCCGAGCTGGTGGTGGAGGTGGCCTTCGACGGCCTCCAGCGCTCCTCCCGCTATCCGGCGGGCGTCACCCTGCGGTTCGCGCGGGTGCTGCGCTACCGGGAGGACAAACCGGCGGACCAGGCGGACACGGTCGAGACGGTGCTGGCGCTGCGGCGGCCGTGAGGCCGTCGGGGCAGCGCGCCGACATGACCTGCTGACATGGCGTGAGGTGGCCGTCTCGAGGGCGGTCACAGGCGGGCGGGGGACAATGGGGCGCCGCCCAGCCCCGAGCCGAGAGGCCCCGCGTGGAGACCACAGTCGCGACGGACCGCGCCGCCGCGCGCGAGCCCGGCCGCCGGGCGGCCGCCACCGCCCGGCGCCTCGCACGGCTTCCCGACGAGGGCAGGGCGACGGCCCGGTGCGCGCTGGTGGTGCTGGCCGTGGTGAGCGTCGTCCTCGGCTGCCGGGTCGTGGACACCGACGGCATCACGCCCGTACCGCAGCTGCTGGCCTTCCTGCCCTGGCTGCTGGTCCCCGCCCTGCTGGGGCTGCTGCTCAGCGTGGCCGCACGCTGGCCGCTGGGCTGCGGCTGGGCGCTGCTGGCCGCCGCGGCGACGGGCTGGTTCATCCAGCCGTACGACCCCGGCCCGGCGCCCGCGCCGGACGGCCCGGTGGCCGCCCGGCTGCGCGTCCTCACCGCGAACCTGGAGTTCGGCCGGGCCACGGACGGGCTGCTGGCCGCGCTGCGCCGGGAGCGGCCGGACGTGGCGTCCGTCCAGGAGTGCGACGCGGCGTGCGCGGACGCGCTCGGCTCGGCGGCCGTCCGCAGGGCGTATCCGTACCGGATCATCGTCACCGGCAGCCCCGCCGAAGGCTCGGCGATCCTCAGCAACCGTCCGCTGACCAGGGAGCGGGACGTGCCCGGCGAGCTGTCGATGCCGGGCGCGGTCGCGCGGATCGCGGGCGTGCGGCTACGGCTCCAGGTCGCGCACCCCATGCCGCCGATGCCGGGCCGACTGGACGTGTGGCGCACCGAACTGGGCCGGCTGCGTACGTACGCGGCCGGGCGCGGCGACCAACCCACGCTGATCGCGGGCGACTTCAACGCGACCCAGGACCACGCCGCCTTCCGGGACCTGCTGGACACCGGGATGCGGGACAGCGCCCGGGCCGCCGGGGTGTCCCGGACGCCGAGCTGGCCGAGCACCACGACCCCGGTGCTGGGCGCGCAGATCGACCACGTCCTGGTCAGCGACGCGCTGCGGCCGCGCACCGCCCGCTTCCTGGACCTGGGGAACACCGACCACCGGGCGCTGCTGGTCGACCTCGATCTGCACGCCCGTTAGAGCGTCTCCTCGCCCGGGTCCTGCGCGGTGGCCAGCTCGAACGGGTCCTGGTCCGGGCCCTCCCCGGGCCCGTGCCGCTCGCGGCGCCACCGCTCCTTCTCCCGCTCCAGGGCGTCCCACAGCAGGTTGAGCGGGTGGTCGGCGTCGTATCCCGCGCGCTCACCGCGCCGGGTGAAGGCGCCCAGCAGCACCTCCAGCTTCGGCCCGGTGTCATGGACCAGTTCGACGGCGCGCAGCCCGCGCGCGTACGCCGCCTGCGGATCGCCCGCCGCGTCCGCGACGTCGTCGGTGACCAGCATGCAGCCGCGCACCACCCCGGAACGCAGCAGTTCGAGGCCGTAGTTGACGTTGTCGATCTCGGCGGCGAGGCGCAGGGTGTCGCGGTAACCGGCGCCGAACCAGGTGTGCAGCACCCCGGCCATCACGCCGCTGGCCGACACCACCAGCGGCAGCGCGGCCAGTTCGCCTCGCTCGACGGCCGGGCCGGGCAGTTCGTCCACGGGCAGGTTGGTCACCAGCGACACCGCGCTGCGCCGCCACTCCATCACGTCGAAGGCGTCGAGTTCGCGGCAGGTTTCGCTGCCGGTGACCACGCTTCCGCACACCAGATCGATTTCCTTGGCGCGCAGTTTGGCGAGCACGTCCCGGGTCCGCACATGGCCGACCCTGAGGTCGATCCCGCGTCTCCGGAATTCCTCGGCGACCCGCTCCCGGGCGCTCGCGAGATAACCGAGGGTAAAGCGCGTGGTGCCCACCATCAAGCTCCGGCCGAGGCGCCGACGGGAGCTGTGGATGCCGTCCAGCCAGTCGCCGAGCGTTCCCCGGGCCAATTCGACGAGCGTCGTCCCGGTGCCGGTGAACAGCACGTCCTTGCCGCGCCCCTGCTTGAGCACCAGGGGCTCGCCGCACAGCTCGGAGAAGTTCCGGTTCATGGTGTCGAGCTGCTTTTGCACACTGGCCTGTTCCCGCCCGAGCGCGCGGGCGGCGCCCAGCGCCGTACCGGTCTCGTGGACCACGACCAGCGTGCGGAGCTGGTCCATGGTGGTGTCCATGAGCGCGAGCGGACTGTCCAGCAGTCCGGACCTCGTCATGATTCTTTTCCCTCCCCGTTTCCCTGCCTCCCCGTTTCCCTTGCTCCCCGCCAAGGGCTCCCGAGTTTACGCAGCCGCCCCCTGGTAACCCGGGCGGATATGAGCGGGATACGCACCGATGCACGGAAGGTCAGGGCCGGGCGGCACACTGTCGAGATCAGCCGCCCGGAAAAGGTCCTGTTTCCCGACGACGGAATCACCAAATCGGATCTCGTCGACCACTATCACGCGGTCTCCCGGCTGATGGTTCCGCAGTTGCGCGATCGCCCCCTGATGATGGAACGCCACCCGGACGGAATCGGCGGAAAGCCGCTCATGCAGAAGAATGCCCCCGACTACTTTCCGGATTGGGTGCGCCGGGCCGTGCTCCCCAAGGAGGGCGGCAAGGTCACCCACCCCGTGTGCGACGACACCGCCACCCTGGTCTACCTCGCGGGCCAGGCCTGCGTCACCCCGCACCGCTGGCTCTCCCGCGCCGACCGGCCCGACCACCCCGACCGGCTCGTCTTCGACCTCGACCCGCCTGACGGAAACAGTTCCGGCTTCGAGGAGGTGCGGTGGACGGCCCGGCAGGTGTGCGGTCTGCTCGGCGAGCTGGGGCTGCCGGGGCTGCTGATGACCACCGGTTCGCGCGGGCTGCACGTGATCGTCCCGCTCGACCGGCGTGCCGATTTCGACACCGTACGGGCCTTCGCCCGCGACGCCGCCGACCTCCTCGCCGCCCGCCACCCCGACCGGCTCACCACCGAGATGCGCAAGGACCAGCGCGGCGGACGGCTCTACCTGGACACCCAGCGCAACGCCTACGCGCAGACCGCCGTCACCCCGTACGCCGTGCGCGCACGGCCCGGCGCCCCCGTCGCCGCCCCGATCGACGCCACGGAACTGGACGACCCCGCGCTCGCCCCGGACCGCTGGACGCTGGGCACCTTCGAGGAGCGGCTGACGGACGACCCCTGGGCCCACGCGGACACCAGGGGTCGTTCGCTGCGCACCGCGCGGCGGCGGCTGGAGCGGCTGACGGAATCCGCTGACGGCCAGGCGTCGGCGGGCGTCAGCGGCTGAGCGTCAGCTGCTACGCGTCGGCGCCGATGTCGCCGCCGTCGCGCCGCCAGACGCTGACCACCGACGGGCGGACCAGCGTGCCCGGGCCCTCCGGCCACGTGGACGCGGGCTTCTCCACGCTCGCCCCGTCCAGCTCGCCCGGATGCTGCACCGCCACCAGCACCCGACGGTCCTGGACGATCGGCCCGCAGGTCTCGGCGCCGTTCGGGACGGTCAGGAACTGCCGCACCTCACCGCGCCGGCCACCCGCCGTCGCCACCCCGAACAGCCCGTCGTGGTTGCCCAGTTCGTTGCCGTCGGTGGAGATCCAGAGGTTGCCGAACGCGTCGAAGGTGAGGTTGTCCGGGCAGGAGATCGGGCTGACCTGGTCCTTCGGGAAACCGCCGAAGTAGGTGCCCGGGTCTTCCGGGTCGCCGCACACCAGGAACAGCCGCCAGTTGAAGCGGGTGGAGCCCGGGTTGTTCCGGCGCTCGGTCAGCTCCAGGATCTGGCCGTGCTTGTTGCCGGTGCGCGGATTGGCCTCGTCGACCGGGGCCTTGCCGTCCTTGCCGCGGTCGGTGTTGTTGGTCAGCGCGACGTAGACCCGGCCGGTGCGCGGGCTCGGCTCGACGTCCTCGGGGCGGTCCATCTTCGTCGCGCCCACCTTGTCGGCGGCGATCCGCGTGAAGACGTACACCTCCTCGGCCGTCATCCCGTCCACGTGCGAGGTGTCGCCGGTCGCCAGCGGGATCCACTCGCCGGAGCCGTCGAACTCCCCGTCGTCGGGCAGCTTCCCGGAACCGTCGATCTCCTTCGCCGGGCTGTCACCGGTGAACTTGGCGACGTACAGCGTGCCCTCGTCCAGCAGCGTGCGGTTGTGCTCGCGGGCGGCGCGGCTGCCGCCCTTCATCATGCGCTTGGACGACACGAACTTGTAGAAGTAGTCGAACTCCTCGTCGTCCCCCATGTAGAGGACCGGGCGGCCGTCGGTCGTCAGCCGCGGCTCGGCGGCCTCGTGCTTGATGCGGCCCAGCGCGGTCAGCTTCCGCGGGGTGGAGTCCGGGTCGAACGGGTCCACCTCGATCATCCAGCCGAACCGGTTCGGCTCGTTGGGCTCCTGCGCGATGTCGAAGCGGTCGTCGAAACGCTCCCACTTGCGCTCGGAGGCGCCCTCCTCGAAGCCGTAGCGCTTCAGGCGCGTCTTCGCGGTCGCGTCGGGTGCCTGGTCGGCGTTGGCGAAGTACTGGTTGAAGTTCTCCTCGCCCGACAGGACCGTGCCCCACGGGGTGATGCCGCCGCCGCAGTTGTTCAGCGTGCCCAGGATGCGCTTGCCGGACGGGTCCGCCGAGGTCCGCAGCAGCTTGCTGCCCGCCGCCGGGCCCGTCACCTCGAACGGCGTCGTCGCGGTGATCCGCCGGTTGAGGCGGTGCCTGGATACGGCCGTCAGCTTGCCGACCTTGCGGTCCTCGGCCGCCACCACGACCGACAGGCCGTGCGCCGCCCAGCCGATCTCGACCTGCTCCCGGGTGGGGTTGTCCGCGTCGTATCCCGCGAACATCAACACCTCGTCGGTGTACTCGTGGTTCACCACGAGCAGCTGCCGGTCGTCCTCGTGCGGGACGTCCAGCACGGCCATGTAGTCGTTGTTGTAGCCGAACTGGCCCGCCTGGGCCTTCGCCGACTGGTTGTCCGGGTCGAAGGCGGGCGCGCCGCGCAGGATCGGGTCGCCCCAGCGGATGACGAGGTTCTGGTCATGCCCCTCGGGGACGACCACCGCGTCCTTCGTGTTCGGCGCTACCGGCGAAAAGCGCAGCCCGCGGGCGGGCTTGCCCGCCTTGCCCGACTGGTCCGGCTCGCCCGACGCGGCGGCCGGGCGAGCCTGCCCCACCGCCGCCACCCCCGTAGCGGCCGCGACGGTCACCACGGCGCTCGCCCGCATCAGCGAACGGCGCGACAGGGCGCCCGCGACGACGTCCCCCACGTAGGCGTTGTCACTCGTGTTCGGCGTCTCGTGGAAACAGGCGTCACCACAGCGGTACCGGCAGGTCAGCGCGGAACGACCGCCCGGATGTGAGCTGATGAGCGGCAGGAGCTTGGGCACAACTTCCCCTCCGTAGGACGTCACATCGTGGCGGCCCCCGCCGACATGACGTCGGAATCCATTGGCGGCGAAGCTAGGCGTGTAGAACCGCACGACGACGACCACACCGTGAACCGAAGGTGAACGACCGGCGACCGGAATCGGCGGCCGGAACCAGCCGGTACGCCCGCTAGCCTTTCGAGACCACGGTCATGCGACGTCATGCACCGCACTCGAACACGTGAGAGGTATCTCCCATGGGCATACGGGACCTACTGCGCAAAGTATTCGGACGCTCCCGAGACACCCGGGTGGACGATTCCGCTGCGCCGGAGGCGGCAGTTGTCCCGGACCCCCAGCCCGAGCCGAAGCCCGACCCGGCTCCGGCCCCGGCCCCGGCCCCGGCCCCGGCTTCCGCGGAACCCCCGCACGACCCGGCCCTGGCCGAACCCCTGAAGACCCTCGACGAGATCCTGGGCGCCTCCGCCGAGCCCACCGCGACCCCCAAGGACAAGCCCGCCCAGGCCGAGCCCACGGCCGACACCGGCGCCGCAACGGAGGCAGCGCTCGAGCCGGAGACGGCCGCCGCCGTCGAGGGCAAGGTCGTCACCCCGGCCGACGTCACGACAGACGTCGCAGCGGAGCCGACGGGCATGGCCACACCGACAAAGGACGACGCGGCCGCCCTGGCGGCAGAAGCCGCCGCCGAGGCCGCGCCCGAGCCGGTGGCCGCCCCCGCCGAGGACGAGCCTGCCCCCGCGGCGAAGCCCGAGGCCGACGACGAGCCCGCGACGGCAGAAGCCGAACCGGCGCAGGCGGAGGCGACCCCCGCCGCCCAGGACGAGGCCGCCGCCCCGGCAGACGCTGCAACCGACCCCGCGCCGGAGCCGACCGCCCAGGACACCCCGGCGGACGAGGCGACTGCCACCGCCGAACCGGTGGCAAAGGCCGAAGGCAGGCCCACCCCCGCGGCGAAGACCGAGGCCACCCACTCCGAGCAGGCCGAGGCAACGCCCGCCGCCACGGCCGCGCCCGAGAGCGAGCCCGCACCGGTGGCCGACGACGCGGCCACCGGTGCAGCGGAAGCCGCCGCCGAGGCCGCACCCGAGCCGGTGCCCGACACCGCCACCGGCGAGCCCGCCGCTGCGGCGAAGCCCGAGGCCGGCGACGAGACCGCGACGGCCGACGCCGAACCGGCCCAGGACGAGGCACCCGCCGAGGCAACGCCCACCGCCGCGGACGAGACCGCCGCCGAACCCGCCCCCACGGCGGAAACCGAACCCGAGCCGGTGGCCGCCGAGGACGAGGCCACCCAGGCGAAGCCCGAGGCCGGCGACGAGACCGCGACGGCCGACGCCGAACCGGCGCAGGACGAGGCCGCCGCTACGGCGGAGGCCGCAACCGACGCCGCGCCCGAGCCGGAGGTGGCCGCGACCGCCGACGAGACCGCCCCGGCGGACGAGGCGACTGCCACCGCCGAACCGGTGGCGAAGGCCGACGACAAGCCCGCTCCCGTGGGCGGCGGCGTGGACCTCGGCGGGCTGGCCGGGAAGGGGGCCGCCGCCGGGGACGCGCTGGCGGGGCACAAGCTCGGGGGCACCCGGGCTGTCGTCTACCTCGTCCTCGACCGTTCCGGCTCCATGCGGAACTACTACAAGGACGGCACCGTCCAGCACTTCGCCGAGCAGACGCTCGCCCTCTCGGCGAGCGTCAACGACAGCGGCACCCTGCCCATCGTGTTCTTCTCGACGGACATCGACGGCACCGCCGAGATCGGCCTGGACGACTACAGCGGCCGGGTCGAGGAGCTGCACGCCTCGCTCGGGCACATGGGGCGGACGAATTACCACCGGGCGATCGAAGCGGTGATCGAGCACTACAAGGCGTCCGGCACGACCGACCCGGCCCTCGTGGTCTTCCAGACGGACGGCGCGCCCACGGGCAAGGCGGCGGCCGAGAAGGCACTGTGCGAGGCGGCGGGGCTGCCGCTGTTCTGGCAGTTCGTCGGGTTCGGCGATCCGGAGGCGAAGGGGTTCGACTTCCTCCGCAAGCTCGGCACCTCACCGGCCCTCGCCGTACCCGACAAGCGGGCGCTGGACAACGCGGGGTTCTTCCACGCCGGTCTCGACCCCCGGTCGCTGTCCGACGCGGAGGTGTACGGGGAGCTGCTGAAGGCGTTCCCGGGGTGGCTCGAGGGGGCCCGGGCCGCGGGCGTGCTCGCGTCGTAGTACGGACACGGCACAGACGAGGGCCATCCGCGCAGCGAAACACCGCGCGGGTGGCCCTCGGCGCTCGGATACGATATGGGCGGCTCCTGCGACCCGTGCAGCGGGCCGGAAGTCACCCACCGTACCGACTTGGGAGCAGCCTGCAATGGCTCGACACCTCATCACCAGCGCCCTTCCCTACATCAACGGGATCAAGCACCTGGGCAACATGGTGGGGTCCATGCTCCCGGCCGACGTCTACTCCCGCTATATGCGCCAGCGCGGCCACGACGTGCTGTACATCTGCGCCACGGACGAGCACGGCACCCCGGCCGAGCTGGCCGCCAAGGAGGCGGGGCTGCCGGTGGACGTGTTCTGCGCGCAGCAGCACGACGCGCAGAAGGCGATCTACGACGGCTTCGGCCTGGCCTTCGACTACTTCGGCCGCAGCTCGTCCGCGCAGAACGTCGAGATCACGCAGACGATCGCGCGCGAGCTGAAGGCCAACGGCTTCATCGAGGAGCGGTCGATCCGGCAGGTGTACTCCAACGCCGACGGCCGCTTCCTGCCCGACCGCTACATCGAGGGCACCTGCCCGCACTGCGGTTACGACCGGGCCCGCGGCGACCAGTGCGAGAACTGCACCCGGGTGCTGGACCCGACCGACCTGATCGACGCCCGCTCCGCGATCAGCGGCAGCAGCGATCTGGAGATCCGGGAGACCAAGCACCTGTTCCTGCTCCAGTCGAAGCTGGCCGAGGAGGTCGGGGCCTGGGTCGAGGAGAACGGGAAGCAGTGGCCGACCCTCGCCTCCTCCATCGCCCGCAAGTGGCTGACGGAGGGGCTCCAGGACCGCGCGATCACCCGCGACCTGGACTGGGGCGTCCCGGTCCCGGCGGACACCTGGCCGGAGCTGGCGGCCGAGGGCAAGGTCTTCTACGTGTGGTTCGACGCCCCGATCGAGTACATCGGCGCGACGAAGGAGTGGGCGGACCGGGACCCGGAGAACCGCGACTGGAAGTCGTGGTGGTACGACGTGGACACCACCGTCCGCTACACCGAGTTCATGGCGAAGGACAACGTCCCGTTCCACACGGTGATGTTCCCGGCCACGCTGCTCGGCACCCGGGACGTCTGGAAGAAGGTCGACTTCGTCAAGGCGTTCAACTGGCTGACGTACTACGGCGGCAAGTTCTCCACGTCGCAGAAGCGCGGGGTGTTCACGGACGCCGCGCTGGAGGTGCTGCCCGCCGACTACTGGCGCTACTTCCTGATGGCGAACGCGCCCGAGTCCGACGACACCTCCTTCACCTGGGAGCACTTCACCGCCACGGTCAACAAGGACCTGGCGGACACCCTCGGCAACTTCGTCAACCGGGTGCTGTCGTTCTCCCGCAAGCGGTTCGGCGACGAGGTCCCGGCGGGGAAGGCCGCGGGGGAGGCGGAGGAGCGCCTCGGCGAGGAGATCGCGCGGCTGCTGGCGGAGTACGAGGAGCACATGGACGCGCTCCAGTTCCGCAAGGCGGCGGCGGCGCTGCGCGCGCTGTGGAGCGCGGGCAACTCGTACCTGGAGGAGAAGGCCCCCTGGCTGGAGATCAAGTCCGACCAGGAGGCGGCGGCCCTCACGCTCCGCACGGCGATGAACCTGATCCACCTCTACGCGATCGTCTCGGAGCCGTTCATCCCGGCGTCGGCGGCGGCCATGCGGTCGGCGTTCGCGCTGGAGGGGGACACCGCGCAGTGGGTCGGCCAGGAGGAGGCCAGGGCGCTGGCGTCGGTCCCGGCGGGCACGGGCTTCACGGTGCCGCCGGTGCTCTTCGCGAAGATCACCGAGGAGGACCTGGAGTCCTACCGGGAGCGCTTCGGCGGCACGGAGGAGCCGGTGGCGCCCGAGGAGCCCACGGAGCCCAAGGCGAAGTGACGGCGGCGTCGATCGTTCGGCAACCGTACGTTTAGCCGGCGCGATGACCCTGTGGAGGAAACCTCCACAGGGAAGTCGAGGAACCCAGTGCCGGACCCAAGCGTCACGGTGTCGGTCCACGGCCCCGATCCGCTCGCGCGGGCCGGGGTCGTCCGCCATCTGCATCAGCAGCCCAGCGTCGAGCTGACGCGCCGGACCGGCACGGTGGCCGTCATGCTCGCCGAACGCCTCGACGCCCGCGCCGGGGCCGAGCTGCGCCACCTGGTGCGGGGCGGGCGGCAGCGGGTGGTCCTGGTCGCGGGCGAACTGCGCGAGGCGGAACTGCTGACGGTCATGGAGTACGGGGTGCGGGCGGTGCTGTGGCAGCACCGGACCACGCCCCGGCGGCTGCTGCGCGCGGTGCACCGGGCCGCCCGCGCGGAGCGGGGCGAGCCGTGCGGCGTGGACCGGCGGCTGACCGATCTGTTCCCGCGCTGAGCGGGACACCAACAGAGCGCGGAACCCCCGGAGAGCCCCCCACGAGCTCCCCGGGGGCCGCCGTCACATGCCGGTGCCGTCGTTCGTCGCGTCGGGGTCGACCCCGAGGGTCAGCGAGCCGACGACCCCCTTGGCGATCTTCCCCTTGCGGTACTTGAGCGGCAGCAGACCGCCTTCGGCCCCGTTGCCCGGGTAGATGCCGTCCTCGTCGAGGGTGGTGCGCTCGGTGGTGTTGGTGCTGTACGGCGCCACCTCGGCGGAGGCGAGTACGTCCTCCTCGGCGAAGAAGAGCTGGCCGGTGTGGCAGGCGTGGCCGCCCTCGTAACCGGAGTCCGTCATCTTGCCGCCCACGTGCACCTTGGTGTGCATGTGCACGCACCGGCCCCGGTACCAGCCGGGGAAGATGGTGGTGAACTCGACGAAGCCGTGCCGGTCGGTGAGCTGGGTGCCGCGCAGGTACCGCTTGTCGTCGGTCGGGTCCTGGTGGCCGCCGCCGGGCGGCCTTCCGGTCGGCGTGCCCGTGGGAGTGCCGGTGGGCGGGGCGCCGGTGGGCGGGGTGCCTCCGCCGCTGCTGGCGTCCTCGTAGCCGGAGTAGAACCCGAGCGCGTCGCAGTGCCAGAGGTCGACGGCCGCCTTCGCCAGCGGTTTACAGGTCTCGGAGTCGATGACTTTGAGCCGGAGGGTCATCGGGATGCCCTCTTTGCCCTCCGTGATGTTCTTCCTGATCTTGTCGGCGTCGATGTAGTACGGGCCCTCGGTGGTCTCCGAGGTGAGCCGGTAACAGACCTCCTTGGACGGGGAGGAGGCCGACGCCGAGGGGGAGGCGGAGGTGGAGCCGTCGGGGGAGGCCGAGGCGGCGGTGGCGGCGACGGTGCCCAAACCGGCTGCCGCGACCGCGGCGCCGCCCGCCACGACGACCCGACGCCTCGTCATGTCCCGCCCGTTCGCGGGGGTGTTCTCCTGGAGTTCGGTCATGGCAGGGGACACTAGGGCCGCAACCTGTCAACGGCATGGGTGCTTGCTTTGAATCCTCCCCTCCCTGAAGGGAGGGGATTCCTGGCTCAGGCCGCCTCCTGGAGCAGCGCTCCAGGAGGTCTTCCGCCATCAGCACCAGCCGGGTTGAGACCAGCCCGGACGAGCATCACGCGTGCGGAGTTCTTGTCCCGTGAGGACACGGTTCCACACACGGCGCAGGTGTAGGTGCGCTCACCCAGCGGCAGGCGATGCTTGGCTCTCGCATCGCAGTGCGCGCAGTCCATCGTGGTGTACGCGGGGTGTACAAGGCGGATGTCCCGCCCATGCTTGCGGCCCATCGCCACCAGAGCGGCCTTGGTGGCGCCGATGGCGGCATCAGCGGCCTTGCGGGCCATGGTGGTCCTGGCCAGGAACTTCGGACGGAAATCCTCCACAGCGATAGCGTCATGGTCGCGGACAACCTTCTTGGCCCACTTACGGCCGGTGTCCTCACGTTGCCTGGCGGCCTTCTTGTACGCCTTCGCCCGCAGTTTCTTCGCCTCGCGGTAGCCCTTCGACGCCGGTTGCCCCTTCTTCGGCCTGCGGCGGGCCATCATCCGGTCGTACCGGGTCAGCTTCGCCTGGGCCTTCCTGCCGTACCCGGCATGCGGCAGGTCGTACGCGTCGGACGTGGTGGTCGCGGTCTCCTTCACGCCCCAGTCGACACCGAGTACGCGACCCGTCTCCCGCATGGGCTGTACCTGGGCGGGCACGACGAAGGAGCAGTACCAGTGCCCGAGACTGTCCTGGTACACACGCACCGAGGACGGCTCAGCCGACAGTTCCCGCGACCACACCACCGCCACGACGATGCCACCCGCCAGGTGCAGCCGGCCGTCTTTCAACCGGAACCCGCGCCGGGTGTAGTTGAGGGTCGGCAGTGCCTCCCGCTTGGCTTTCCACTTCGGCATCCCGGCCCGGCGCGCCATGGGCAGGCCTGCGCGGATGTCCTGGTGCGCCTTGGCGCGGGAGCGGCCGAAGTCGCGGATGATCTGCTGCTGAGGAACCGAGGAGCCCTCACGCAGCCACGGCGTCCTCTGCCTGGCTTCGGTCAGCATCCTGTCGAGCTGAGCAGGGCCGCACGTGGCCTTCTGACCGGTGGACGTGTTGTGCAGGTACACGGCCTTGGACTTGGCGACACATTCGTTCCACACCCAGCGGCACCGGCCCCACTCCGCCACCAGGACGGTGCGAGCAGTGGACGACACGCGCAGCCGGTAGGTGTACCGGGCACGCTCGCCCTCCGCAGCCACCCCCACGTGTGCCATCTCGCCCCCTCACGGCCCCGACCGGGACGACGCGCCCTCCCGAACCCTCTGACGGACCATACGTACGACAGCAGCACACACGTACACCGATCCCACGGCCACCACCCCAACCAGCGAACACTGGCACACACGTTCGCATCACCTCGGCGATACCGACAGCGGTACGGGCGCTCCGCGCCCTGAACAGGATGCGGCGACACTCCGCATCGCGACACCCGGATGCGTTTCCTCCCCGGCGTGAACGCCGGGGCCTCCTCGCAAGAAACACGTAAATGGCTGTGGGAACGGCGTCAACGAGCCACAGTCGGCGGGGCAGCGTCAGCGAGCCAGCGAGTCAGCGGGCCCCATCACCACGACCGGGTGGCGGTCGGGGTCGAGGGTGCGCAGCAGCGTCCGCATGTGCGCCTTGGAGAGGCTGACGCAGCCCTGGGTGGGCCCGTCGTGGTCGACGTGGAACCAGATGCCGCCGCCCCGGTCCTCGCCCAGCGGCCGGGTCCAGTCGCGCGGGGACGTCCCGGCCTTCCGGTTGTAGTTGATCGCCACGACGTAGTCGAAGGCCCCGGCCAGCGGCTCGCCCTCGGCGCCGGTGCCGGTGATGGTGAAGCCCTGCACGGCGTGGTCGTAGGTGAGCCGGGTGCCCGGATCGGGCAGCTTCCCGCCCGCGTCGGTGAGGGGGAAGACGCCGATCGGGGAGCGGAGGTCGCCCTGCCGGTGGTGGTCGGTCCAGCCGCGGGCGGCGTTGTGCGCCTTCCAGGAGGGCCCGGCCCGCCAGGTGGGGCCGCCGTCGGCGTCACCCTCCCGGTCGCCGGTGGTCCCGTCGGCCGCGGAGCGCTCGTAGAGCACGACGGAGGAGCGGGTCGCGTCCCGGCCGTTGCCGGTGACGACCACAACCTGCTCGGCGTCCCGGGGCACCTCGGCGCGGGTGCGCGGCCCGAGCCCGGGCAGTTCGCCCGCCCGCTCGGCGGGGGCGGGCCGCCCGGCGGGGCTCTGCGTGCCCGTGGGGGCG
>NZ_RIBZ01000851.1:0-21520 GCF_003721215.1 Streptomyces botrytidirepellens | reverse complement strand
TACGGCGTGCGGCGGCGCCTGCTGCGCGGCTGAGCGCGCAGGACGCCCCGGGCCCCGCGAGAGGGGCCCGGGGCGTGCGCCGCCGACTATCCGAACTGGCCGACCCGGTACTCACCGGCGGGCTGCTGGACGATGACGTTCAGGCGGTTGTAGGCGTTGATGAGGGCGATGAGGGACACCAAGGCGGCGAGCTGGTCCTCGTCGTAGTGCTTGGCGGCGTTGGCCCAGGCTTCGTCCGTGACGCCACCGGCCGCGTCGGCGATGCGGGTCCCCTGCTCCGTCAGCTCCAGCGCGGCCCGCTCGGCGTCGGTGAAGACCGTGGCCTCTCGCCAGGCCGCGACCAGGTTGAGGCGCACCGAGGTCTCCCCGGCGTGCGTGGCCTCCTTGGTGTGCATGTCGGTGCAGAAGCCGCAGCCGTTGATCTGGCTGGCGCGGAGCTTGACCAGCTCCTGCGTCGTGGCCGGGAGTGTGGAGTCCGAGACCACCTTGCCCGCCGTGTTGATGTGCTTCAGGAACGTGGCCGCGGCCCGGTTGCCGAAGAGGTTCAAGCGAGCGTCCATGATGGGCTCCTTCATGTCGTTTCCGGTGGTTACACCTCTCTGACCGGACAGCCCGGCGAAGTGTGACATGAAGGGATGTGATCTGCGTCACCAGGTCACCGGCCGGCCGGCTCCGGCAGGCCGATCGGGTTCGGGAAGCGGAGCGCGGCGGAGCAGGCGCGGGAGACGGGGGTGAGGAGGGTGGTGAGGTCCTGGACCGCGTCCGGGGCGAGGGCGCGCCAGGGGCGTTCCGCGGCGCGGTCGGTGGCGGACTCGACGGCGCGCAGCAGTTCGCGCCCGTTGCGGCTCGCGGTGCCGTCGGGGAGGAGCAGGCCGCGTTCGGTGAGGTGGAGGCGGGCCGCCTCCCACTCCTGGTCGGTCCAGCCGCGGTAGGGCTGGAGTTCGGCGCGGGGGATGTCGGTGCCCGCGCGGAGGGCGAGGGCCTCGCAGCCGTCGAGCCCGGCGGCGACGAGGGCGGCGACATGGCCGTCGCCGCGGTGTTCGCGCAGCAGGGTGGCGGCGTGCCACAGGCGGTCCAGGGGCTGGTCGGGGAAGTCCAGCGAGGCGTGGGCGGCGGCCAGGACGCGCCCGGCGGTGTCGAGCCCGGCGGCCCGCGGGACCAGGGCCTCCGCCGCTCGTTCCGCCTCGGGTTCGTGGCCGGTGAGCAGGCGCCGGAGGGCGGCCACGGCGCCCGCGCGCCGTATCTCCAGGGCGCGTTCGGGGGCGGTCAGCTGCCAGACGTCGGGCAGGGCGCGGGCGACCATGGCGGGCGCGAAGGAGAAGAACGCGGCGGCGACGGGCTCCGGCCCGACCGGGCCCAGCGGCGCGGCGCGGCACGCGAAGTAGCCGCGCCAGAAGCCGCGCAGGCCCGCGTCCTCGTACGCCGACAGGGCCTCCGGGGCGAAGTAGGCGACGGCGTGGATCGGTTCGAACAGGGTCCACATCCTGCGGGCGGTCGACGCCGCGCGGTCCTCCATCGGTGGGCTCCCTTTCCGGGTGGTTACGGCGCTGCCTGGCTCCGTCGGCTCAGGCCGGTTCGTCGGGCTCCCGGACGATCGCCAGGAGGGTCAGCGCGGCACCGGCCAGCCGCCCGTCCCCGTGGATCGTCGCCCGGGAGCGGGCCGCCTCCGGGGTGATGCCGCGGGTGGCCAGCCGCCACAGCGCGTCCGCGTCGATGCCGACCTCGGCGGTGGGCGGTGCGTCCGTCGTGCCGAGGCGCCAGTGGTTCTCCGTACGTACGGCCGTCCACTGCCCGCCCGCCGGGCCGGGCACCCGGATCCGCAACGAGGCGCCGTCCGGGGCGGGATGGTCGCGGAGGGTGTGGGGGAGGGCGCGCAGGAACGTGTCGAGCACCGGGTGCAGCAGCTCCGGGCCGGTGGCGCCCGGCCGGCCCACCGCGTCGCGCATCTGCTGCTGGTGGACCCAGAACTCGGTGTATTCGCGGGCGGTGTCCAGCCAGTTCGGGGCCTGGACGCCGGGCGCGGCCCAGGACACGTCGAAACCGGCGGGCGCGTCCGGGTCGCAGCGCGCCCAGTACGCGTCCAGCTGCGGCCCCAGCGTGGCCAGCAGGTCGGTCAGCAGCCGGGGGCTGAGCTGCCGGGTGGTGCCGCGGACGAACTCCTCGTTGGTGCGGGTGATGTACGCGGGCAGCGTCTCGCCGGGGCCGAAGGGCGGCCCGGGGTGGCCGTCGCGGCCGCCGGACAGCCGGCGGACGTGGTCGTGGAGGAGGTGCCCGGCCACATCGTGGACGTCCCAGCCGGGGCATGCCGTCGGGCGCCGCCAGTCGTCGGGACCGAGCCCGGCCAGCAGGTCCAGCAGGGCGCCGCGCTCGACGGGGAAGAGGGGGCGTACGTCCAGCGGGGGGCCGAGGTGTGACCAGTCCATGCCCGGGGATTGTGCCATCCCGTGCCACGCAGGAGCCCGGATCGCGGCTACTTGGAGGCGCCCAGGTAGAACAGCAGATAGAGGAAACCGGCGAAGACGTGCACGCCGACGACGTAGATGAAGACCCGGACGGTGACCGGGATCGGCGCCCGGTCCTGCTCCCGCGCCACCCTCGGGGCGGCAGGGTCCGGGTGGGGGTTCGGGGTCGGGGTCGCGTCGTTCATGGCGTTCCGGGCCTTCCTCCGCGGCGGGCGGCGTCCCCGAGGCACAGCTCGGCGGCCCCGCTCTGTAGCAGGGTGTGGACGAAGAGCAGATCCGTACCGCCGGGGGAGGCGGCGGCGATGCGGTGCGGGGTGAGCGAGTCGAAGTGGGCCGCGTCGCCGGGGCCGAGGACGTGGACGGCGTCGCCGAGGGTCAGCCGCAGCCGCCCGCTGATGACGTACAGCCACTCCTCGCCCGCGTGGACGCGCACCAGTTCGTCCTGGGCGCCCGAGCCCTCCGGCACGTGCAGCCGCAGCGCCTGCATCGCCCGGCCGGAGCCACCGGCCCGCCGGTACGTCCAGCCGCCCGCCTCCTGCGCCTCCATCCGGTCGGCGCGCACGATGGGGTCCTGGCTCGGCGGCACCTCGCCGAGGAGGTCGGATACCGTGGTTCCGTAGGTACGGGCCAGGGCCAGCAGCACGGGCAGCGACGGCTGGCGTCGGCCCGTCTCCAGCCGGGACAGGTGCGCGGGGGAGAGCCCGACGCGGTGGGCCGCCGCCTCCAGGGTCAGCCCGCTGCCGCGCCGCAGGTCGCGCAGGCGGGGAGCGACGGTGGGCAGCTCGGCGGAGGGTTCCGCGGGCGGCTCGGCGGGGTCCCCCTCGGGGAACGGGTTCATGTCTCCGGTATAGCGAGGGCTTCGCCTGTCAGGCAAAAAGCTTGCCTAAAAGGCAAAATCACGGTTCGGTCACGCCCCCTCGTGCGTCGCCCGCATCATGTGAACTCCCCGAAAACTTCCGTCACTTGGCATTGACATGTCACTGTCTACGCGCGTCATGCTAGGGGCATGAAAATCCCCCCACGGATGACCCGCATCGGCGCCCTCGGCGCCCTCGCCGCGTCGCTCTTCATCGGCGGCACGGCCGTCACGGCCACCGCGACCCCGGCCGCACCCGCGGCCGCCGTATCGGTACGGGCCGTCGCGGACGTCGGCGACATCTGCTACTCGAAGCTGCCGTCCCAGGCCCATGACACCCTCGACCTGATCGAGAAGGGGGGCCCGTACCCGTTCCCGCAGGACGGCACGGTCTTCCAGAACCGCGAGGGCATCCTTCCGGCCCAGTCCTCCGGTTACTACCACGAGTACACCGTCGTCACCCCCGGCTCCGACGACCGCGGCGCCCGCCGCATCGTGACCGGGGACAAGAAGGACGAGGACTACTACACCGCGGACCACTACGAGTCGTTCGACCTGGTGGACCACGGCTGCTGAGCCCCCGTCCCCAGCCGCACGGCGCACCGCCGGAGCCGCCACCCCCCACGCACAACGGCCGCCGCCCCGCCAGGGCAGCGGCCGTTGTGCTGTGCCCATGTGCCAATGATCTCGGTCTCTTTACGAACGATCTCGTCACCCCGCCCCGCCGTTTGTCGGTGGTTGCCGATACCGTTCCCGTAGAACTGGACGTGCGGGGAGGCAGCGGTGGCGAACGGTCCGGAAGTGGTCACGTGCGGCGAGGCGATGCTGCTGCTGCTCGCGGAGCCGGGAATCCCGCTCGACCGCGCCGTGCACTTCCGCCGCTCCGTGGCGGGCGCCGAGTCCAATGTGGCGGCCGGGCTGTCCCGGCTCGGCCACGCGGTGCGCTGGCTCGGCCGGGTCGGCGCGGACCCGGCGGGCGAGGCCGTGCTGCGCGAGCTGCGTGCCGACGGGGTGGACGTCTCGCAGGCCGTCGTGGACGAGCAGGCGCCCACCGGGCTGCTGCTGCGCGACAGCCATCCGCACCGCTCGATCGACGTGCAGTACTACCGCATGGGATCGGCCGCGTCCCGCCTCACCCCCGACGAGATCGGCCCCGACGCGCTGGACGGCGCCCGGATGCTGCACATATCCGGGATCACGCCGATGCTCTCGCCGACCGCCGCGGCCGCCAGCCGCCGGCTGGTGGAGCTGGCCCGGGAAGCCGGGGCGAAAGTGTCCTTCGACCCCAACGTCCGGCGCAAGCTGGGCGGTGCCGCCCAGTGGGCGCAGACGGCGGGGCCGTTGCTGCGCGAGGCGGACCTCGTCCTGGCGGGGGAGGACGAGCTGGAGCTGCTCACCGCCCAGCCCGCCGACGAGGCCGCGCAGGAGCTGCTGGACGGCGGCACCCAGGAGGTCGTGATCAAGCGTGCCGACCACTCCGCCACCGTCATCACCGCGGACGGCCGCTGGCAGCAGTCGCCGCACTCGGTGCCGCTGGTCGACCCGATCGGCGCGGGTGACGGCTTCGCGGCGGGGTATCTGTCTGCCAGGCTGCGCGGGCTCTCCGAGCCCCGGGCGCTGGCCGAGGCCGCGTGCGTCGCCTCGCTCGTCGTCCAGGCCCCCTCCGATACGGACGGGCTGCCCTCCGCGGTCGCGCGGGACCGGGCACTCGCCGAGCTCGTCACCGGCGGCGACGGGGTCCACCGCTAGCCCCTCCGCCGGGGCCCGGGACCTGGGTCCCTGGCCCGGACCTCCGGACCGGCGCCCGCGTACGGTACGGAAGAAGCACGATCATCAAGCGCACCACAGCACCGCACATCGTCAACCGCATACCGCTCAGCGCCGCATATCCCGGAGGCACAGGGGTGCGGCACGATCAGGCAGCAGACCCTAGGAGAGGAAAGGCGGCGACTGCCGTGTACCGCTGGGAGACCACCCGGGCCGCGCTCGCGCAGCGTGTCCTCGCCATCGTCCGCAGCGACAGCTACGACCAGGCCACGGCGACGGCGGACACCCTGCTCTCCGCGGGCATCACCAGCCTGGAGATCTCGCTGACCACCCCCTTCGCGCTGGAGGCGGTCACCACCCTGATCCGGGAGGTCGGCGACGACGCGGTGATCGGCGCGGGCACGGTGCTCGACGGCGCCTCCGCGCGGATGGCCGTCGACGCGGGCGCCCGCTTCCTCGTCTCCCCGAGCCTGGACCCCGACGTCATCCGCACCGGCCACCGCTACGGCCTGCCGGTCTTCCCCGGCGTCTCCACCCCCACCGAGGCGGTGCGCGCGATGGAACTGGGCGCGGACGCACTGAAGCTGTTCCCCGCCGCGGCGTACGGGCCGCGCTGGGTCAAGGACGTACGGGCGGCCCTGCCGCAGGCCGCCTTCGTGCCGACCGGCGGGGTGACCGTGGCCGACGCGCCGGACTGGATCGCCGCCGGGGCGGTCGCCTGCGGGATGGCCTCGGCGCTCTCCGAGGGCGACCGCGACACCGTGGCCAAGCGCGCCTCCGAGTTGCTGGCCCGCCTCGCGGAGGTCGGCCCGCCGCTCGACCCGGGCCCGGAGCGGTACTGACGGGCCGGATTCCAGCAGGGATTCCAGCAGGTGGTCGACGGGTTCACCCGGGCGGCGTCTTCTGCCACTCTGAGCGCGCCGTGATCACGCCGCTGCCGAGGAGTCCCCATGAGACGCGCCGTCACGCTCGCCACCGTCGCCGCCGTGCTCGCCGCCACCGCCGCGGGCTCGGCCCTGGCCGACGGCACGGAGGCCAAGCGCACCGCCGACTCCGCCGCCAACTCGACGGCGGGGCACGGCACTCTGCTGGACCGGGTGCCCCGGCGCGGGGTGCTGCGCGTCTGCACCACGGGCGACTACCGGCCGTTCAGCCATCGCGACGCCAAGACCGGCGCGTACACCGGCATCGACATCTCGATGGCGGGCAACCTGGCCAAGAGCCTCGACGCCAAGCCGAAATTCACCGCCACGACGTGGGCGAAGCTGGTCGACGACCTCGCCGCCGGGCGTTGCGACATCGCCATGGGCGGGGTGTCGGTGACCCTGGAGCGGGCGCGTAAGGCGGCCTTCAGCGAGCCGTATCTCACCGACGGCAAGACGCCGATCGTGCGCTGCGAGGACGAGAAGAAGTACCAGACGCTGGACGACATCGACCGGCCGGGCGTGCGCGTGGTGGTCAACCCGGGTGGCACCAACGAGGAGTTCGCCCGGGCCCACATCAAGCGCGCCACCCTCACCGTCCACCCCGACAACACCACGATCTTCGACGAGATCATCGACGGCCGGGCCGATGTGATGATGACGGACGCCAGCGAGACGCGTTACCAGTCGAAGATCCACCCCGAACTGTGCGCGGTCCACCCGGACAAGCCGTTCTCGTTCTCGGAGAAGGCGTACGCGCTGCCCCGCTCCGATGCGCAGTTCAAGGAGTACGTCGACCAGTGGGTACACCTGGCGACGCACGACGGGACGTACCGGAAGTACGCGGACGACTGGCTGGCCTCGTCCCGCTCCTGACCGCCGCTGGTCGAGTGAAAAACCGGGCACATCCGACCAAGATCGGTTGCCGGTGGCGCCGTGACCCTCCCCCCGTCGTCAAGAACCCCGGCGCGTCGGTAGCGCGCCGGGGTTTGCCGTTCCCCCGAGATGTGTCGCCCTGGCGAACCCCATGTCCCCGTCACATACCCGACGGTGCGATCTATTCTGGCCTGGCTCACCGTCAACCCGGCCGCAAGGATCCCGATCGATGACAGCACACCCCCGACCGTCCGAGAACGCCGCGGCCACCCCCGCCACACCGCCGCCCGGCTGCCCCGCCCACCGGGGCGCGCGGCCGCTGAGCGGGCCCGGCTTCCAGACCAACCCCTTCGGGGTGTACGGGGAGATGCGGGACGAGCACGGGCCGGTGGCCCCGGTGCTGCTCGACGGGGACATACCCGGCTGGCTGGTGCTCGGCTACCGCGAACTGCACCAGGTGACCAGCGACGCCGAGCTGTTCACCCGGGACGCGAACCAGTGGAACCAGTGGGACAACGTGCCCGAGAACTGGCCCCTCGCGCCCATGATCAGCCGCGATCAGACGTCCGTGGTGTACGCGACCGGCGAGGACCACCAGCGGCGCGCCGAGGCCATCGGGGAGGCCCTGGAGGCCGTCGATCCGTACGAACTGCGCAGCCAGGCCGAGCTGATCGCCGACCGGCTGGTGGACGAGTTCTGCCACGAGGGCGAGGCCGACCTGATCGCCGACTACGCCCGGCTGCTGCCGGAACTGGTCCTCGCCCACATCTACGGCATCCCCGACGCCGAGGGCCCGGCCCTCGTACAGGCGATGAACGACGCCATCGACGGCAAGGAGAACGCCTTCGAGGCCTACCAGCACGTCTACCTGGTGATGCGTCAACTCGCCTCGGCCAAGCGGGCCACCCCCGCGCCCGACGTGGCGTCCCGGCTGGTCGCCGCGTACCGGGGGTACTCCGACGAACTGCTCGTCCAGGACTTCATCGTCATCATGACGGCGGGTCACCAGCCCACGGCCGACTGGATCGGCAACACCCTGCGGCTGCTCCTCACCGACGAGCGCTTCGCGCTCTCCCTCTCCGGCGGCCGCCACAGCGTCGGCCAAGCCATGAACGAAGTCCTGTGGGAGGACACCCCCGTCGCCAACCTCGCCGCCCGCTGGGCCACCCGCGACACCACCCTGGCGGGCAAGCACATCCGCAAGGGCGACCTGCTGATCCTCGGCTTCCACGGCGCCAACACCGACCCCCTGGTCCGCCCGGACTCCGACGCCTTCACCGAGGGCAACAGCGCCTTCCTCTCCTTCGGCCACGGCGAACACCGCTGCCCCCACCCGGCCCAGGAGATCGCCGAGACGATCGCCAAGACCGCCGTGGAAGTCCTCCTGGACCGACTGCCCGACGTACGCCTCGCCGTCCCGAGCGACACCCTCCTCTGGCGCCCCTCAGCCTGGGTCCGCGGCCTGTCCGCCCTCCCCGTCACCTTCACCCCGGCCCCCAAGGGCGCCCGCTAGGCCCAGCACCGGGCGTGTCAGTTCCTGTTCAAAGTGCGGGACACGCCGGCGACGACAGCTGTGGTGAGGAGCCATCCGACGGCGATCAGCAGGTATGACAGCCACTGTGTCGCCCCTTCCCAATGCCATGCGCTGCGCTGGCCGAAGTCGCCGATGGGGAAGAGCAGGTCGATGGTGTAGATGAAGGGATTGAACGGGTTGCCTTCTCCGGGCTTCGTCCGAATCGGCGAGCGGGCACTGAACACCAGGGTGCCGAGAAGGCAGAGCGTGGTCATCCAGAGGGCGGCCAGCCAGGGGCGATAGCCGTACCCGACAGCGGCATCGAGCAGGTATCCCCACACCCGTCCGGGTGGGTTCAGGGTGCGGCGGCGGTGGCGTTGCTTCTCCAGCAGCACCCTCCGGGCGGCGTCGTCGTGGCCGGTCTGGCGGTAACAGGAAGCGAGTTGCTCGTACGGCTGCGGGGCGTAGCCGGGGTTCCGGCGGATCCACGCCACGCGGTGGGCCACGTCGTCCTGCGGGGATGTCCTGTCGGAGCGGAGGGAGCCGTAAAAGAGGCCATCCATACGTACCTCCTTCGGCCAGCTCTGCTCGTGGTCGTGGAGAACGGTGACTCTGGCACCCTGAAGGTCCACCGCTCCCGCGGGCGGCGTGGCAACGGTGAAGTCGAAGGTTCCCACCTGCATGCCCACGCCGAGGAGCGCCGTGTCGCTGCCACCGAGCGTGGCTCTCTCAAGGGTCAGCAGGTCCGATATCCGAGCACCCCGGATCCGCAGGGTGCCTGCCGCGCTGAACCCCTGGGACATGTCCACCACCGGGGCTGTCACGTTGTCCGCGACCAGTGCCACGCCGTCGGGGTTCTCCAGGCGTGCGCCCGGCATGAACAGGCCACCGGACAGCTGCGCGCCCGGCAGCCGCACCCCGCCCCGCGCGGTGAAGCCGTCCCGGCAATAGATGCCGCCGCCCATGGTCAGGCCCCCCGCCCACACCGCCCATTCCCCGGGCGCCAAGATCCGGGTGCCGTCCATGTCCAGTTCCCCGGCCACATGAGCATTCATGAGGGAAAGACGGCCCGTTTCCATCACGGACCCGTCCAGATCGAGGTGGCCGTCGATGCGGGCCAGTTCGGCTTCCACTCCCGGGACCCGGCTACCCGTGATCCGGATCGTGCGCGTCGATGCGGCGTGGAGACCGACTTCCTGTGCCAACCGGCATTCCCGCAGCCAGAGCAGGTGGCTGATGTCCGCACCGGCCAGATCGAGACGGCCGGTGATGTGCGCGCCGGCGAGGCGCAGGGAAGCGACCCTGCTCGACTGTTCCGTGTTGCCGCCCAGCAGAAGGGCAGCCACGACCTCGGCACGGACCGTGCGTTCGGGTCCCCATTGCGTTCCCCCGGCGGGATCGTCGTCCTCGGGAATCCCGGTGCGCAGATCCACCCACTGCCCTTCGGGAAAGGCATCCCACAACGCACGCTCGGCGGCGGACAGTTCGTCGTAGGTCAGCACCGCTACAGGTTACGGCTGGCCGGCCCTCCCGCGGCCCCACGGCCGCAGCTTCTCCGGGTTGCGGATCACCCAGATCCGGGTGACGCGCCCGTCGGAGACGTCGAACGCGGCCACGGTCATGACGACACCGGCGCGCTGGGCCACCAGGCCCGGCACACCGTTGACCGACCGCTCCAGGAGGTCGAGCCCCGGCGCCTTGTCGGCGATGGCGACCATGTACTGGGCGATGCGCGCGCCGCCCTCGACCGGGCGCAGGACGGTGCCGACCATGCCGCCACCGTCGGCGGTCATCACGGCGGCCGGGTTGAGGAGGCCGACGAGGGCTGCGATGTCCTTGGTCTCCCATGCCTCTTTGACGTGCCTCACCATGTCGGCCTGGTCGGTCGCCGCCACCGGAGCGGACGCGGCGCTCACCCGCCGCCGGGCGGAGGCCGCCAGCTGCTTGCAGGCCGCGGGGGTCCGGCCGAGGACGTCGGCGATCTCGGCGAACGGGTACCGGAAGACGTCGTGCAGGACGAACGCCACCCGCTCGGCTGGCGTCATCGATTCCAGGACGACGAGGAAGGCCATGGACACCGACTCGTCCAGGACGATCTGGTCGGCGGGGTCTGCGGCGCCGGTGGGGTCGGCGCCGCCCGTGCGGGCCCACTCGGTGCGGTCGGGCAGCGGCTCGGGCAGCCACGCGCCGACGTAGCGTTCACGGCGGACCCGCGCCGAGCCGAGCAGGTCCAGGCAGATGCGGCTGGTCACCGTCGTCAGCCAGGCGCCGGGGGACAGGATCTCCTCCTGTCGGCTTCGCGGCAGCCCGTACCAGCGTGCGTAGGCATCCTGTACGGCGTCCTCGGCCTCGGTCACCGAACCGAGCAATCGGTAAGCGACATTGATCAGTTGGCCTCGCTCGCCGACTGACCCATCTGCCCTGGTCCCGGCAGTCCCCATGCTCCCGGCCGCCCCCTCGCCTTACCTTTCGCAGGCCCGCGTCGTCGGACTGGTGAGACCTTATCGACGTACTGCCCGAGTGCCCGAGTGCCCGAGTGCCCGAGGGCGGAAAAGGGGACTGTGACATGGCCACTCAGACGGCGACGGCGAACGCACGGCGCGGCTCCTCGTTCCTCCGGATCGCGATCGCCCTCCAGACCCTGACGATCTTCCTTCAGGCGGTCTCCGCCGGACTGCTGCTGACCTCGTCCTACGGAGAGACGCTGCACAGTGTCGGAGCCCGTGTGATGTACGGGGCGTCGATGCTGTACGTGCTCGCGGCGGTGCTGGCGTGGAAGCCGGGCGGCGGCTCGCCCCGGCCTGTCTGGCACGCGTCGGGATTCCTCGTACTCGCCTCGGTCCAGGTCGTGCTCGGCATCGCCCATGTCCCGTCCGTCCATCTCCCCCTGGGTGTCTTGATGTTCGGCCTGAGTGTGCTGGCGCTGGCCCGGCGCTAGGGGGTGTCCGCAAAGTCGCGTTGGATCAGCCCGCGGCGTCAGGGGGCACCTCCCAGCGGTAGCTGGGGGAGCGTGCCAGGCGTCGCGGGCCCGACGGGACTTTGCGGACACCCCTAGGTGTCCGGCGGCCGCCTGTTCCTGGGTGTGGGCACCGGCTGGAACCCGGACGAGCTCCACCGCAGCGAGAATGGACGTCATGGAGCGGCCGAATCAGATCATCGACTGCGGAGACTTCGCCCTCCGACGTTGGCGGGGACAGAGCGACTTCGCTTCGGCGTTCACGTTGATCGAGGAGTCTCTGGACCACCTGCGCCCGTGGATGCCGTGGGTCGCCCGGCACAGCGAGGAGAGCACCCGGGACTTCCTCGCGAAGTCCACGTCGAAGTGGGCAAGCGGGGACGCGTACAACTACGCCATCACCAAAGACGGCACGCTCATCGGTATGTGCTCGACCCGCCGCGGGGCCGAACCTCAGGGATGGAGTATGGGGTACTGGCTGCACCCTGCCGTCTCCGGCCGGGGCATCGCCACGAGAGCGACGGCAGCCATGGTCACCGAGATGTTCGCCCTTCCGGACGTGGAGTACCTGGAGATCGCGCACGACCTGGCCAACACCTCCAGTGGCGCCATTCCGCGCCGGTTGGGCTTTACCGAAGTCCGGCGTGAGCCGGTGACACCACCCGCAGCTCCCTCGGCCGGCGGCATCGACGTGGTCTGGCGCCTGAACCGCCCCACACCGCCTGCTAAGGGCACTTCCGCTCCCTGAACTCCGGACCGACGAGTCGCCCTTTCAAACTGCCGAGGTGCCCATCAGCGTGCGGCGCCGTGGTCATGCTCGACCCCGACCGGTGGTCCACCGTCCGAACCCGCTCCGCCGGGAAGCCGTGCACCCGCGCCGCGGCCACCACAACGAGCACCGGGCCCAGCAGCGCCAGCACGCTCCAGGGGAAGGACGCGGGGCCGAGGAGGTCGAGGAGGAGGCCGCCCGCTACGCCGCCGCCGGCCATGGCCGCGTTCCAGAGGGTGACGAGCATGGCCTGTGCCGCGTCCGCCGCTTCGCCTCCCGCGTCGGCCACGGCCGTCTGGAGCAGGGTGGGGGCGCCGCCCCAGCCGAGGCCCCACAGGGTGACCGCCGCGTAGACGAGCGCCGGGCTGGCAGAAACCGCCGCCAGGGCGGTGGCGGCCACGGCGAAGAGTACGGTCGCGGTGAGGGTGAGGGCGCGCAGGCGGCGGTCGATGTGGACGCCGACGATCCAGATGGACGCCAGGGACGCGGCGCCGAACACCAGCAGCACCAGGTCGGTCGAGCCGCCCATGCCCACCTCGCCGAGGAAGGTGGCGATGTACGTGTACAGGATCGTGTGGGCCAGGACGAACGCCAGGGTGACGAAGAGGACCGGGGCCACCCCCGGGACGGTGAGGGTCCGCCGGACCGACGTCCGGCCCTCGGGCCGCTGCCCCGGGTAGTCCGGCACCAGCGCCACGATCCAGGCGATCAGGGCGACGGCGAGCGCGGTCATCACCGAGAACGTCACCCGCCAGCCGAGCGCCTGGCCGAGGAACGTCCCCGCGGGCACGCCCAGGGAGAGGGCGACCGGGATCCCCGTCATCACGATCGCGATCGCCTTGCCCTGCAACGGCACCGGCGCCATCCGCCGCGCGTATCCGGCCAGCAGTGCCCACGCCAGCCCGGCCGCCACTCCGGCGACGAAACGGGCCACCATGGTGAGGATGTAGTCCGACGAGGCCGCCGTCACCGTGTTCCCCACGGCGAACCCCGCCATCGCCGTCAGCAGCAGCCGCTTGCGCCGCCAGCCCGCCGTGGCCGCGGACAGGGGGATCGCCGTGAGCGCGGTCCCGAGCGCGTAGATCGTCACCGACTGCCCCATGGCGGACTCGCCCACCCCCAGATCCCCGCTCATCGCGGGCAGCACCCCGGCGGGCAGCGTCTCGGTCAGGCTGGTCAGGAACACGGCGGTGGCCAGCGCGAGCAGCGCCGGCAGAGGAAGTTTCTGCGTCATGCGCTTATGCTCAAACCCTCACACTGATGTGAAGGTCAACCAGAGAGGGGCCCATGCGCATCGGAGAGCTGTCGGAGCGCACCGGTACGTCCCGCCGACTCCTGCGGTACTACGAGGAGCAGGGCCTGATCCTCCCCATGCGCTGTGCCAACGGATACCGCGCCTACGACGAACGCAACGTCGACCGCGTCCTCCAGATCCGCGGCCTCCTCGACGCGGGCCTCCCCACCCGCATCATCAAGCAGATCCTGCCCTGCCTCGACAAGCCCCGCGTCATCCACTTCTCCGACGCCACCCCGGAGATGCTCGCCACCCTGGAACACGAACGCGACCGCATGACCGAGCGCATCGCCTTCCTGGTCCGCAACCGCGACGCGATCGCCGAATACCTCGCCGTGGTCCGCGACAACAACTCCCCGGAAGGGCCGTGATGGGCTTCTGGAGGCGTGCCCACCAGTCCAGCAATCGCGGTCGGTCAGGTCTGGCAGGGTTGCGACGTCAACGTCGGGCCGCATGCGGCGCGTCCAGCCGCAGCACCCGCACCCCGTACGGCGGCAGGGTGACGGTGTCGGCCGGGCCGCCGGTGAGGTCCCGTAGCTGGGCGCCGCCGCTGACGGCCGGTTTGACGGTCAGTTCGTCGGCGGCCTGGCTGACCAGCCACACGAACGTCCGGCCGTCGTCGTGGGCGAGGCGGTCGACCGCGACGCGGGGGTCGCCCACGGTGACCGGGCGGTGGACTCCGGCGTGGGTGGCGAGGGCGTCGTACAGGGTGGCGGTGGACTCGGGGTTGACGCGCGGGGTGACCGCGGCCATGTGCTCGACGGGGTAGGTGCAGAAGACGACGGAGCCCCGGCCCACCGCGCGCAGCAGCAGCGCCGGGCGGCCGTGGCCGTCGACGGCGAGGACTTCGGCGCCGTCCGGTTCGACGGGGAGGAAGGCCCGGGCGCCCGCGGTGCGGAAGGTGAGGCGGGCGCCTTCGGGGAGGGTGCCGAAGGGGCGGGTGAGGGTGAGGGTGATCTCGTCGTCCTCGATGGGGTTGAGCAGGCCGTAGTCCAGCTGGTGGCGGACGCCGAAGAGTTCGTTCAGGTGGGCGTACCAGGGGCCGCGCTGCTCGTCGTGGGCGCCGGGGGAGTACGAGACGTAGACGGTCGCGCCGTCGCGGGCCCGCTGCTCCAGGGCGTACCAGGTGGGGGAGAGGAGCTGCTTGGTGGAGGGGACGAGCCACAGCGCCACGTCGGAGGGCAGCGGGCCGTCGCTCTCGCGCACCACCGCCGCCGGGGTGTCCGCGAGGCGGGCGGCGACCCACGCCTGACGGCAGGTCTGCTGGACGTAGCCGCGGTCCTCGGCGCGGGTGAACGGGTATGGCGTGTCGAGGTACGAGGAGACGAGGAGGGCGGCGTCGGTGGGGGCGCGGTGGCAGTGGGGGAAGTCCACCTCGTCCAGGAGCCGGGCGAACGCCTTCAGTTCGAGGAGCTGTGGTTTGGGGGCGCCCTCGGACGTGGTCAGGCCGAAGTGCATCTCGAAGGCGTGGTGGCGGTACGGGTCCTGGCCGCGCAGCCCGTCGTAGTCGCTGTTGTTCCAGGCGATCCAGCCGGTGGCCCCGGCCAGCAGGCTGTTGTGCAGGGTCTGCCGGTAGTAGCGGGCCGCGCCGGGGCCGGAGGCGAAGTCGGAGCTGACGCCGAACTCCTCCAGGATCACGGGCCGTCGGTACGTGCCGGTCAGCTCGCACACCCAGGCCGCCGCGTAGTGCTGGCGCACCGGGTCGTCCTCCATGCGGTAGACGTGCGGGCCGAGGAAGTCGCACAGGTCGGCGGTGTCGCGGAGCCGGAAGCCGTTGTCGTGGCCGGTGTTCTCGAGACCCCAGGCGCCGTCGCCGAGCGAGACGGGCTGGGTGCCGCCCCCGGCGCGGACGGCGTCCACGACGAGCTGCGCCCAGGCGGCGACGGTCTCGCGCGAGGCGGGCGGGGCGGTGGTGCCGGGCTCGCGCCCGTAGATCGGCATCTCGTTGGAGACCAGCCACCCGGCGACGGCCGGGTGCGCGGCGAAGCGGCGCACGGTCTCGCGGGCGAACCACGCCTGCCGGGCGACCAGCCAGACGTCGCCGTACAGATCGCGGTCGCCGCGCCAGGACGGGTCCCAGTTCTCGCCGGACATGTGGCCGACCAGGAAGGTGGGGACGGTGGTCATGCCGAGGGCGTGGTGCCGGTCGAGGAAGTCGGCGTACCGCGCGCACATGTCCTCGTCGAGCCGGTCGGGGGCCGGCATGAAGTCGGGCCAGTAGAAGAACGAGCGGGTCATGGTGAGCCCGTGGTCCCGCAGCACCCGCAACTCGGCGTCGATCACCTCGCCGTCGTAGCTCCGCCACATGAGCGGGCCGCCGGTCCTGGACCAGAAGTTGGCGCCGAGCCAGGTGACGGGGGCGTCGTGGACGGTGAGCCGGGCGGAGGGGCGCTGCATCGACGGACTCTCCCTTGGCCGGGTGGGGAAGCGGGCGGTACCGCACACACCTGCGGGGCGGCTCCTCAAGCAGTGAAAGACTAAACCGGTTTAGAGTCAACGACATCGACGAGGATCGTACGGGGGCTGATTTCGCGATCTAGATCAACCAAATGCGGCTCACACCACCGGACCTGGGTATTCGACGGATTCGACAAGCCGCTACTAAGCCGGTTCAGTGACAGGGCGCTGTCGGGTCTATTGACACCCTCTGACGGAGCCCCCTAATTTCACGGCGCCGGGGGTGTGCGGGCATACCGAGGGGGACACCATGATGTTGATGAGCACGGGCCGTCCGCGCCGCGCGATCGCCGCGGCGGCCGCACTCGCACTCTCCGGCACGCTGGCCGCCTGCGGAGGTGGCGGCAGCGGGAACGGTGGCGCCGGCGGGGTGCTGACCGTGTCCGCCGGGGCCGGGGGAAACTTCGTCCGCAACTTCAATCCGTACGCTCCGCAGCCGCTCCAGGCGACCAACGGAATGATCTACGAACCGCTGTTCCACTTCAACGCGGCGAGAACCGGCGAGGTCGACCCCTGGCTCGCCACCAAGTACACCTGGGCGGACGGCGGGAAGTCCATCCGCATCCAGTTACGGACGAATGTCACCTGGAACGACGGAAAGCCCTTCACCGCCGACGATGTCGCCTACACCTTCCAGATGACGAAGGACAACAAGGCGCTGAACATGTACGCCCTCCCGGTGGCCTCCGTGAAGGCCGAGGGCAAGCACACGGTGGTCATCACCTTCACCAAGTCCGCCTACACCAAGGAGTACTTCCTCCTCGGCAAGATAAAGATGCTGCCCCGGCACATCTGGTCCAAGCTCTCCGCCAAGGAGAAGGCGACCACACTCAACCCCAACCCGGTGGGCACCGGCCCCTGGAAGGTGAAGTCCGTCAAGGGCACGACGCTCGACCTCGTCGCCCGCAAGGACTACTACATCAAGGGGCTTCCGCACTTCAAAATCATGCGATATCGCGCCTTCACCGGGAACAACGCCGCCAACGCCGCGGTCGCCTCCGGGCAGATCGACTGGGCGGGCGGATTCATCCCCGACATCGAGAAGAACTACCTCGCCAAGAACGAGAAGTTCGACCTGGTCAACATTCCGCTGGCCACCACCTCCTTCATCCCCAACGCCCAGCGCGGCCCCACCGCCGACGTGGGTGTCCGGAAGGCGATCAGCGCCGCCCTCGACCGCGACTTCATGAACAAGAGCGTGTACGACGGCCAGGCGCCCGCCGCCAACCCCATGGCGCTGCTGCTCCCCAACTACCAGTCCGTCCTGGACCCGTCGCTGGAGGGCGCGACGATGGAGACCGGACAGGACAAGGTCGACGGCTATCTCACCGACTCCGGCTACGCCAAGGGGCCGGACGGCATGTGGCGGAAGAACGGCAAGAAGCTGTCGGTATCGGTCGAACTCGTCTCCGGCTGGACCGACTACGTCAGCGTCGCCCAGATGGCCAAGGAGCAGCTGAAGAAGGCCGGTATCGACCTCGTCGTCAAGGCCGAGTCGTACAGCCAGTGGTCCAACAACCGGGCCCGCGGCCAGTTCCAGATGCTGCTGGACAACGCCGGATACACCCCCGACCCGCGCGCCTACTACGCCCAGATGCTGGACAGCTCCATCCCGCCGGAGATCGGCCAGTCCACCAACGTCGGCAATTTCGGCCGCTATGCCAATGACACGATCGACAAGGCGCTCGACAAGATCGGCGAAACCACGGATCTGGCGCAGCAGAAGCCCTGGTATTACAAGATCCAGCAGGAATTCATCAAGGACATGCCGCTGATTCCGCTCTTCTCCGCGCAGAACGAGCAGGAATTCAACGGCAACCGGGTCACCGGCTATCCCACCGAGAACAATCTGTACGCCGCGCCCTCCATCTGGCTCGACCCCGACGGCGGCTGGGTCGCCGCCCGCATCAAACCGGCCTCGGGCAAGTAGCGGCGGGCGGGGGCGGACGGCGTGCGCTACCTCCTGCGCAAGCTCGGCTTCTACGCCATCGCCGCGTGGATGGCGCTCACGGTCAACTTCTTCCTGCCGCGCCTCATCCCCGGCGACCCGGTGGAGATGATGCTCGCCCGCCAGGCCCAGTCCGGGCCCGTCGAACCCGGCCAGGAAGAGGCCCTGGCCGCCATGCTCGGGCTCGGCCACGGCAACCTCCTGGTCCAGTACGGCGACTATCTGCACGCGCTCGTCCGCCTCGACTTCGGGCTCTCCGTCACGTACTTCCCGAGCCCGGTCACCGATGTGGTCGGCGACGCCGTCCCCTGGACCCTCGTCCTGGTCGGCGCCGCCACCCTCCTCAGCGTCGCCCTCGGCCTCACGCTCGGCACCCTGGCCGGGTGGCGGCGCGGCAGCTGGTTCGACTCGCTCGTGCCCTCCACCACCTTCCTCGCCGCGATCCCCTACTTCTGGCTCGCCCTGCTGCTCCTCTACCTCTTCAGCCAGGTGTGGGGCGTGCTGCCGCTCGGCGGCGGCTACGACGAGACGCTGGACATCGGCCTCAGCGGCGCCTTCCTCGGCTCCGCCGCCGAACACGCCGTGCTGCCCGCCGCCACCATCGTGCTCAGCTCGGTCGGCGGCTGGATGCTCGGCATGCGGAACATGATGGTCTCCACCCTGGCCGAGGACTACGTGGTCGCCGCCGAGGCCAAGGGGCTGCCGCCGCGCACCATCATGGTCGGCTACGCGGCCCGCAACGCCGTGCTGCCCTCGGTCGCCGGATTCGCCATCTCGCTCGGTTTCATCGTCAGCGGCTCGCTCGTGATGGAGATCGTCTTCTCGTACCCCGGCATGGGCTTCACCCTGCTCCAGGCCGTCCAGAACACCGACTACCCGCTCATGCAGGCCGTGTTCCTCGTCATCACCTTCGGCGTGCTCGCCGCCAACTTCCTGGTGGACCTGGTGTACGGCTTCGTCGACCCCCGCACCCGGCAGGCCCGATGACCGCCCCCACCGTTCCCATGACCCCGCGCGCCACCGGCCGCGGCTGGCTGCGGCCCGCGCTGCGCTCCCGCCGCTTCGCCGCCGGGCTCGCCCTGCTCGCCGTCTTCGTCCTCACCGCGGCCCTGGGCCCCTGGCTGGTCGGGGACCCGAACGCCTTCACCACCGACCTGGGCCAGGCCCCCACCGGGGCGCACTGGCTCGGCACCACCCAGACCGGGCAGGACGTCCTCGCCCAGCTCGTGGTCTCCGCCCGCGGCACGCTCCTGATCGGCGCCGCCTCCGCGCTCATCGCGACCGTCGTCTCCGTCGTCGTCGGGATCGGCGGCGGCTTCCTCGGCGGGCTCGCGGACGAGGCGCTGTCCCTGATCAGCAACGTGTTCCTGGTGATCCCCGGGCTGCCGCTGGTCATCGTCGTCTCCGCGTACGTCAAGGGCGGCGGCGCCTGGTCCACCATCCTCGTCATCGCCCTCACCAGCTGGGCCGCCTCCGCCCGGGTGCTGCGCGCCCAGACGCTGTCGCTGCGCAGCCGCGACTATGTGCTGGCGGCGCGGGTGTACGGGGAGAGGCGGTGGCGGATCGTGCTGGTGGAGATCCTGCCCAACGAACTCGCCATCATCGTCTCCCAGTTCATCTTCGCGGTGATCTTCGCGATCCTCACCCAGGCCGGTCTGGCGTTCCTGGGCCTCGCCGACCCGTCCCACCTCACCTGGGGCACGATGCTCTACTTCGCGCAGAACGCGGAGGCGCTCACCAGCGGTGCCTGGTGGTGGTTCATCCCGCCCGGCCTGTGCATCGCCGCACTCGGCACGGCCCTGTCGTTGATCAGCTTCGGCCTGGACGAGGTCCTGGACCCGCGGCTGCGCGTACGGAAGGTGAGCGCATGACGGACGATGTGGTGCTGCGCGCCGAGCACATCAGCGTGACGTACGCGGGCGAGCGCCCCACCCACGCCGTCCGCGACGTCGGCTTCGAGCTGCGGCGCGGCGAACTCCTCGGCATCGCGGGCGAGTCCGGCTGCGGCAAGTCGACGCTCGCGTACGCCGTCGCCCGGATGCTGGGACCCCCGGCGCGGCTCACCGGGGGGCGGGTGCTGTACCGCGACCGTGCGGGCGCCGAAACGGATCTGCTCGCGCTGGAGGGGGACGCGCTGCGGGCCTTCCGCTGGTCCCGGCTGTCCGTCGTCTTCCAGTCCGCCATGAACGCGCTCAACCCGGTGACCACCGTAGGCCGTCAGTTCGACGACATCTTCCGCGCCCACCGCCCCCGCATGCGCCGCCCCGAGCGGTACGAACGCGCCCGCGCCCTCCTCGACATGGTCGGCATCGACCCGGCCCGGGTGCGGGCGTATCCGCACGAGCTGTCCGGCGGCATGCGGCAGCGCGTCGTCATCGCGATGGCGCTCGCGCTCGAACCCGAGATCGTCATCATGGACGAGCCGACGACCGCGCTCGACGTCGTCGTGCAGCGCGAGATCCTGGACGAGGTGCAGCGGCTCCGCGACGACCTCGGCTTCAGCGTCGTCTTCATCACCCACGACCTGTCGCTGCTGCTGGAGATCAGCGACCGGCTGGCCGTGATGTACGCGGGCTCGTTCGTCGAGTACGGCCCCGCGGAGCGGATCGCCGCCGACCCCGCCCACCCCTACACCCAGGGCCTGCTGCGCTCCTTCCCCGACCTCGCGGGCGAACGCCGCGCCCTGCGCGGCATCCCCGGCTCCCCGCCGGACCTCCGCGACGCCCTGCCCGGCTGCCCCTTCGCCGCCCGCTGCGAGCACACCTTCGCCCCCTGCGGTACGGCGACACCGACCCTCGTCCCCCTCACCCCGGGCACCTCCGCGGCCTGCCATCTGCACACGGTGGCGCGGTCCGGGGCGGGCCCCTTACCGGAAGGGCGGCAGCCGTGACCGCACTGGACGTGCAGGACCTCACCGTCGACTTCCCGCAGCGCGGCCGGGTGCCGTTCCGGGCCGTGGACCGGGTGTCGTTCTCGCTGCACGCGGGGCGGACGCTCGCGCTCGTGGGGGAGTCCGGGAGCGGCAAGTCGACCGTCGTACGCGCCCTGTCGCGGCTGGTGGCGCCCACCGCGGGGGAGGTGCGGCTGGGCGGGGCGCGGCGGACGCGGGGGAAGGAGTACCGGCGGGCCGTACAGATGGTGTTCCAGGACCCGTTCGCCTCGCTCAACCCCGCGCACACCGTGGGCCACCACCTCGTCCGCCCGCTGCTGGTGGGCGGCCGGGCGCGGCGCGGGGCGGACGCCGAGGAGAAGGCGTACGAGCTGCTGCGGTCGGTGAACCTCACGCCCGCCGACGACATGGCGCGCAAGCGCCCCCATGAGCTGTCGGGCGGTCAGCGGCAGCGCGTCGCGATCGCCCGCGCGCTGGCGCCGGGGCCCGAGGTGCTGCTCGCCGACGAGCCGGTGTCGATGCTGGACGTGTCGATCCGGCTGGAGATCCTGGGGCTGCTGGACCGGCTCAAGGACGAGCGCGGGCTCGCGCTGCTGTACGTCACGCACGATCTGGCCACCGCCCGGCACTTCGCCTCCGAGGTGATGGTCATGTACCGGGGGGAGATCGTGGAGCGCGGCCCCAGCGACGAGGTGATCCTCGCGCCCCGCCACCCCTACACCCAGGCGCTGGCCGCCGCCGCGCCCAGCTCGGCCGCGGGTCGTGAGCGGGCACGGGCGGCCCGCGCGGAGCGGTTGGCGGCGCGGGCG